>CANQUA010000048.1 GCA_947626915.1 uncultured Lachnospiraceae bacterium | reverse complement strand
TTGATATACTGCTTTTCCAGATCCGAAAACAGATGCGTCGCGTCCAGAAGGAATATGACCGCGTTGGCCTGCGGAATGAAGGTATTCGTCGTTTTCGTGCGGGCGACCGCTTCTCCCAGTCCGGGAGAGTCGATCAGCTGCACCCCGTCGCGGAACAGCTCGTGCTCGCTTTCGATCGTCACATAATCCACATCGCTGAAGCGGTCGCAGCCTCCCGTATCCTCGATCCGGTCAATATCCTCGTCCGTAAGCTTATACTCCTGCATAAAGCGGTCAAGCGGCAGGATCTCCGGAACCTCGGAACCGTTTTTAAATATTTTCACATTCGCGGTGTCTTTTCCGTACAGCACCTGGCTGATCACGGCCGTCGCCGCCGTAGCGCCGACCGGCAGAAGCTCCTTTCCCACCAGCGCGTTGATGGTCGTGCTCTTCCCATTCTTGAACGTCCCCATTACCAGGACCTTGAAGATGCTTCCCTTCAGCTCCTCCGCCTTATCGCTTAAGATCTTCGCGGCGGTATTTCGGTTCAGTCCGGCTGCTGCCGCCACTCCGTCCACGGCTCCGCCCGCCGGTCCGACCAGCACGCTGCATTCGGCTACCGCCTGCTGCATCTCATCTGCTCTCTTTTTAAAATCCTTGATTCCCATCGTCTCTCTCCTTTTCGTTTTATCCAATCTGCCGGAGCTCTGCCTCCAGCTGATCCAGCTTTTCTTTCTGATCGGAAGCGTCCTTCTTTAATTCCTTAAGGACAGCCGACAAACGCTCCTGCAGCGCGCCGTAGCAGTCCGATACAAGCCCGTCCGCGGCGCTTTCCATCTCCGCGAACGCCTGACCCATCTTTTCCCGGACTTCCTTAAGGCATCGGTCCGATATTTCCCGTCCTTCCTGCAAAAGCCTGTCTTTCGCCGCTTCCTGCGCCCCGCTGTTCATCTGGTACCCGATCAGCACCATCAGCGCTCCCGGGATAAAGGAACTGCAGAGCAGCGCGATGCCGCCGGCCGCCATCACGCATTTGGGCAGAAGCCCCGCAACCGTCCCCGTCCGGTTCCTGTCAAACAGCACGCCGGCGCCGCTCATTTTCAGGTCCTCGTCCTGGGCGGTGAAGCCGGCCCTTTCCTGCTGTCCCCTCAGGAGCGCTTCCAGACTGCCGTATTCCTCCGCGCTGAGATACTGCCGAAGCGTTTTCTCCACATTCTGTCCGATGTAGCCGTCAATATCGGCGTCGATGCGCGCGGCCGCGGCCTCCAGCCTGCCCTTCAGCGTCTCCCCGATGAAGGTCTCCCATTCTCCCATGATATAGCCCGCGAGCGCGTTCTGCAGCTGCCGGATATCGTCTTCCTCTTCGATCCCGGCCTTTATGTTCTCACGAAGCTCCGAATGGAAGCGCACCAGTTCGGACTGCAGCTCCGTCTTCATTTCCTCCAGATAGTACATCCGGATATAACGCACCGTCTGTTCCCTGCCGGCCGGCAGTCCGCCGGACGCGGCTTCCAGGTGGGCGGTCAGCTCCTGCGTCTCTCTGAGGCTGCGTTCGCGGTCCGCTTTCAGGCTGTTCAGACGCTCCCTGGTTCTCCCGCAGACCTCCTGTTCCAGCCGCTCCCTCCGCTTCCGGGCGACGTTCTCCGCATCCAGGCTCCTGTTCTCCCACACAGAACGCAGATTCTGCAGCTTTTCCCGGTCGTCCGTCCGGATCACGTTCTCCCCGTCCCCTCCGACGAAGGAGACCAGCTGGCGGAGCACATCCTGCTTTCCCTCCTCCTCCATGACCTGAGACATGCCGGTCAGAAAATAGGCGCCGACAGGAAGCTCTTCCTTCCGGATCAGGCGGCGCTCCTCCATGGCAAGAAGCCGGGACGCGGAAAGGGCCATGCACAGCTCGTCTGCCGCCAGCAGCATATCCTGCAGACGGATATCCCGGTATTCTTCCGCTGAACCGGCCGCCAGCAGGCGCACGCCCCTGACCGCCCGGTCCGGCGCCGCGGACAGGCGGAACCGCAGGGCCGGAAGCGTTTCCTCGCTGTCCAGCGAAACCGTCTCCTCCAGTTCCTCTTTCATTTCCGAAAGCGGGATCCTTTGTTCGCTCTCTCCGTCCACTGTGAAACAGGCGGCCTCGTCCCCTTCCCGGAGCTCAATGAAAAAGCTTCTGTTCGCGGTGATCCCTTCCAGTTCTTCCATCCCTGTCAGATCCGCCAGAAGCGCCATTGCCGTGTGGTTATTCCCCAGGATCCCCACCGTAAACGGCGCGCGCGCCAGTTCTTCCTTCTGCCGCTCAGCGAATCCGGCAATTTCCTGCATTCCGTACCGCTCTGCAATCGCCAGGCAGCTATCCAATTTATGATCCGCCATTCTATCCCCGTCCTTTCCTGTTCTTTTCCCGTGTTCAGATAATGCGCAGCAGGTTGCTGACCTTCTCATTCAGTTCCTGCGTCGTGATCAGTTTCCTGTCCTCCGGGAATGGTTTCCTGGTAACCCTGTAATACAGTTCCGAATCCGCGAAATACTCCAGCGCCTCCAGCCGCTTGTAGATCATCGGATGGGACTGGAAATATTCATTCAGCTTTCCGAGAACCTGCCGGTTCTGGATCCTTCTCCCCTGCAGGATATAATGGCTGATATCCACTTCCTCCACATCTGTGAAGCCCCCGACAAGCTTCAAAAGCGCCATCTGCGCCGTCTGGAGACTGCCGCAGGCAATCAGGCCGATGCGGTCCGCGGTAACCTCCGAGCACCGGTTCCAGCAGTTTAACGGGAGCACCGCGATATTGGAAAGCGCCGGCCCGATGACCGGAAGATAGCCGCCCATGAGCTGCGCCAGGGAGCCGGCCGTGTGGTATACCATATGCTCCATCGCAATGTGCCCGCATTCATGCGCTATGATAAACTGCAGCTCCCCGCCGCTTAAAAGCTTTGGAGCGTAGTTGCTGATCACAATGAACGGGTTCTCGTCCGTTCCCGTCGCAAACGCGTTGATCCCCTCGAATTCGTTGCTGATCACCGTATACGGCACCTGGATCCCCAGGGCGTCCGCGGACGATTTCAGAAGTCCGTACAGTTCCGGAAAATTCTCATCGTCCAGAACGATCCCGGTCGCCAGCGTCGGTCCGAACTGCAGAGATACCAGCTGGTTCAGCGGTTCCTTCAAAAGTTCGTTTACATGGGCCGCTTCCAGGACTCCGACCAGCGCTTTGTCTACCGGGTGGGCAATCTCTTTTACAGGAATCTCAACATGATTCCGGGATTTCCAGGCAAGCCCCTTTCGGACAATATTGATCTTTTTCTCTGTCTTCGCATTTCCCATTGTCTTCTCCTTTACTGTTCCTGATCGATTGCCCGTTTCTTTTTCCGAAACGGCTCTTTTTTCAGACAAACGGATTGCTCTTCAAACCGTTCTCCGATTTTACTATACAACAACTCCTCTTGATTTTGGTGTTCTGCCAGAAGACTTTTTCTTCCCGCCATACGGCAGGAGATTGTATTTTCAGCCGAACTATTATATAATGAAAGGCATACGGAAACGCAGTCCGCAGACGGGGTTTGTCCCGAACGCAGGACGCAGGGCCAAAAGAACCGCAAGGAGGTACACCGGATGAACGAACCGAAGAAACGCCTGACCACCACGCAGCTTTTGTCGCTGATCAAACGGTCCCGGCGGTTCGCGGTTGTGGACGAGGCGCTGGAGAAAATGGATCAGGCTCCGGATTTCTGCCAGTATCTATACAGGATCATGGAGGAGCGTCAGATCAACGCGAAGGAAGTGATCCGGCGAAGCGGCATCGAGCGCTCCTATTTCTACCATATCCTGAGCGGTCAGAAGACGCCCTCCCGGAATATGCTTCTGCGGATCAGCCGCTGCATCGGCGCCAGCTTAGACGAGACCAACCAGCTGCTGCGGCTGGCCGCGCTCGGCTCCCTCTACGCCAGGGTCCGGCGGGACGCAGGGATCATTTTCTGCATTGAAAACGGATATACCATGAGACAGACCAATGAATTTTTAAAAGAACTGCACGAAGCGCCGCTTTATCAGGACGAATAGGGGCGTTTGCGGCGCTTCAACAGGAGATCCTATGTCTGACATACCGAAATTTGAAGAACCATCCTATGAAACGGAACTGCCGGAAGAGCTGAAGGGACAATACCGGATCTGCTCCTGTCTCCGGCAGGAAGAAAGTTACGGAACTTACCTGGTAACCGAGGCGGACAGCGGACGGCCGATGATCTTTAAAACCGCCTCCGATCCCGTCGTCATGCGGGTCCTGACCAATGAACAGGCGATCCTTCAGGACATTCACAGCTCTCCGCGCAGGGAACTGGCGGATACCTTTCCCGTGATCCGCCGCTGTCAGGCCGAAGAAGGCCGCGCCTGGTACCTGCGCAGCTATATTCCGGGCAGCACGCTGGAGGAATTATGCGAATCCGGCAAAGAAAAACCGGGACTGCCCATACGGCAGGTCCTCCACTATATGATCCAGCTGACCGAGCTTCTGTCGTTTCTCCATTCCATGAAACCCAGCATTATCCATCGGGATATCAAACCGCAGAACGTGGTCGTGGACACGAAAGGCGTCTGTCATTTCATCGACCTGGGCATTGCCAGACATTTCGACAACAGCAAAGACAGCGACACCCTGATCATGGGCACGCAGCTGACGGCGCCGCCGGAACAGTTCGGTTTTAAGCGGACCGACGCGCGAAGCGACGTCTATTCCCTGGGCATTCTCCTGCTCTACTGCCTGACCGGCGAGTACCAGGCGACGGAGCAATGCCTCGGCGAGGCGGACGCGTCGCTGCGTCCGATCATCGAAAAGGCCACCCGTTTCGACCCGGATAAGCGCTACCAGTCCGTGCAGGAGTTCCAGAAGGATCTGCTGGCGGCGCAGGCTTCCTATCTGCGGCAGGAACAGGACGGCGCCGGAAACGGTTCCGTTCCCCTGTGGATGCGGCGGGTCCCCGTCTGGCTGGCCGCGCTGCCCGCGGCGGCGGCGCTGGCATTTTCCATCTTCGTCTTCTGTTCCGCGCTAAACGGCAGCGGTCCGTTCCGTCTGTCCGGTCAGCAGCAGAACGGCGCGCTCCCCGGCGACCCGCTGGCGGCCGGAGCGGCGGATACCGATCCGAACCAGATCTACCATTTTACAGAGCCGATGATCGAGGAGGCGGTCCGCTCCCAGCTGCAGGTATGGGACCGGTCCCTGACGCTGGGCGACCTGGCCCGGATCACCTCGATCCATATCATGGGGCTGGAAATTTACGTGGACGACAGCTATGTGCAGCTGAAGGGAGACTCCCCTCTGTTCTACGATGAATGGACGCAGACAAGCGGAAAATATCTGCAGAGCGGCCCCATTTCCTCACTGGAAGACATCCTGCATATGCCTTCCCTGCATACTTTATGCCTTTACAATCAGAACATCGACGATATTTCCCTGCTGGAAGGCACGCGGATCTCCTACCTGGGGCTTGGGTACAACCCGCTGACGGACCTTTCCCCGCTGGAGAACAATCCCAGCATCCGGACGCTGATCATTCCCGACCTGCCGGTCGCGGATCTGGCTTCCGTCGCCACATTGCCGAATCTGAACGAACTGAATATCAGCGGCTGCGGGAATATTGCTTCCATCGCGGAGCTGGCCGGCTGTCCCATCGTCACCCTGAACCTGTATCAGGTCCAGCTGGACGATTACAGCCAGCTGCGTGCGCTCCCCAATCTGTACTCCCTGTTCCTGTCCCAGCTGAACAGCGATATCCTGAAGCAGCTTAATGGCCTGCCCCTGACCTCCCTCACCTTCTACTATTCCCACAACCTGAAACTGGACGATATTCAGGGGCTGGAGAATCTGGAATATCTGGAGTTCTGGGGGGACGGAACGTCGCGGTTCGAGGCGGGAGAGAATCTGAATTTCCCGCGGCTGCGGTATCTGGCGCTGAACGGCACAGGCATTGATGATTTCACGCCTTTAAGCGCCATCCCTTCTCTGGACACGCTGGATCTGCGGGGGGCCGACGTCGCCGGCTGCAGGGGGCTGGATCAGCTTCCCAGGCTGAACTCCATCCTCTGCTCGCCCGAGCAGAAGGAAGAGATCGACCGGAGTTATCCCGACAATGAATATCTCTTCTGAGCCGGCCGGAGCGTCCAGGTTTTTGCGGCTTCTTTTTGCGGCTTACGGCCTCTCTTCCCGGCTTACGCAGTTTATCCGCCGCGCCGAACGAATCTGACCTTTCCGGCGCGGCGTGTTTTGTTTCGGCCTGCCGTTGTGAAAAAGGCAGATGGGGCCGATATTGTTTTTCTCTTTCGTTCATTAAAAAAGCACTCCCCGTCCGTCAGGATGGTGAATGCTTTTCTGCTTTGTATCATGCCTCTCCGCGGTATTGTTTCGGCCTGCCGTTTCCGAAAACGGCGGGCGGAGCCGGCATCATCTTCCTTCGCCCGTTTCACAATTATTTCGCGTCCGTCAAAATAGAGAGCGCTCTCTTGCCCCGTAAGGCCGCGGCCCGCAGCGCTGTCCCAACTCTGACCTCCGTCTGTCTCAACGGTTCGCTTTCGGTCACATCCCCATACAGCAGGATCATCCAGAACATGGGCTGACGGTAATTGATCAGGAAAAAGCTTTCGGCCAGCAGCGCGCCGATGGCGCACCACATCCGGTCTGTATCGGCTTTCAATATCCGGTACAGCCATACGCACAGCGCCGCCATCGGAACGATCCCATAGCAGAACCACACGCTCAGCCAGGTAGAATGGAGTTCATTCGCCGGTCCCGCCGCCTCAAAACGTGCGAACCCGCCCTCTCCCGCACCGATGAGCAGATACCGGGGGTACAGAAACAATCGTTCCTCCCCGCGGTCCATCACCAGGCCGTACAGGCCGCCGTTCATTATTTTCCAGATCTTTTCCTGGATCCGTGTCAGGAGGTTATAATCGACTGCATGAATATCAAAATCCGCAGGCGGCCAGATCCAGTACAGCCCTATGGCCAGCGTCAGCGCAAGTCCCGCCCCGATGATCCCCAGCTGCTTCCGCGAGATGCGCCCGCTCTTTTTGAGACTGCCGATTTGGCGCGCCAGGCAGAAAACCAGAAACAGGATGACGCCCAGCCATATTCCCGTGGATTTTGACGCAGCCAGCACCGGCACGGCCAGCACGAAGAAAATCCAGAAGCTCCTGTCCCCATACCTGCAGCGGTACAGATAGATCAACAGAAGCATCATAAACAGAAAGAACGCCATCTGGTTCGGATCGTCGAACGTTCCCATATACCGCACCGCGCCCCAGTATTCGCGGTAGATCCGTCCCCTGCCCGACGCCAGGACCGCCAGCTGCACCACAATATTCGCCTTGGCCGCGGTATTGACCCCCGCCAGAAAGGCCTGTCCATACCGGCAGGTCATCGTGCGCCATGTCCAGATCGCGCACCCGTTATAAATCCAGAACAGGGAATATTTCAGATATTCCGGGTCCCGCAGCTTCACGCTGCAGACCAGATTCAGGAGTACAACCATCCCCAGAAAGCCGTACAGGAGACGGTCTTTTGAAAACCGCAGGGGCTGCCTGTGAAGCAGTTTCTGCCCCCCCAGAAGCGCAAAACACGCCATCAGGCAGATGTCCGCCAGACCTATATGCCCGGACGCCTGGAGATAGCATGGTTTCAGGAGCATAAAAAGAAAAAATAATATCGTACAAGCCGTCATTTCACTGTCTGAGCCGCCTTTTAATCCGTAATCACTCTGATCTTCCGGTCCGGACCGCCCCCCTTCGGCTCCGCCGCTGCATCAGCTCGCTTAAGTATACTCAAAGTTGCGGCTTTGTGCAAGTCATTTTTCTAATTTTCGTGTTTTTTTCTTCACACACCCTGCTCTCCGACGTACCATTTTGCCTGTTCGTTATAAAAGAACCGGTATTCCGCACAGGCGTCAAGCAGCTGACGGTGGGAACCTGCCGCCCGGATCCTGCCGTCCTTCATAAAGACGACCCGGTCGGCGAAGCGGCACAGACCCACGCGGTGGGATATGATGACCGCGGTTTTGCCCGCGGGAAGATCCATAAAACGCTTTAAAATATCGTACTCCGCGCCGGGATCCAGAGCGCTCGTGGGCTCGTCCAGGAAAACGACCCCGCAATCCTTGCAGAGGACGCCCGCGGCGGCAAGGCGCTGCCACTGACCGCCCGAAAGCTCCTCTCCGCCAAATTCGCGGCCCAGCCACGCGTCCAGATCCGCCGTCCGGTCAAGGCCCGTTTGGGCCAGCGCCTCCCGGATGCGGCCGTCATCCCCGGCCGCCCCGGGCGCCCTTATGCCGACGTTGTCCCGGATGGAAAGGTGGTAAGACCCATGATCCTGCGAAACGGCGCCGATCAGCTGCGACAGCGATTCCCTTGAAATCACGTCCAGACTGACGCCGTCGTAAAGAATCACCCCCTCGTCCGGGGTATAAAGACCGGTCAGAAGCTTCATGAGCGTGGACTTGCCGCTGCCGTTTTCCCCGACGACCGCCACGCGTTCGCCGGCAGGAATCGTCAGTTCCCCGATCTCCAGCGCCGGAGCGCCGGCGTTGGGATAGGTGAAACGAACGTTTCGGGCGCAGATCCCGGTTTCCAGCCGGTCAATGGTCCGCTCCCGCTTCGGCTCCTCCTCCAGCCGGAGGAATTCGAAGAAATCCCCGGACTGCCTGAGACCCTCGCAAAGCGAACCGTACAGCGCGAAAAACGCCTGCGTGCTGTTCTGCGCCGTCCGGAACGCATAGATCCCCGCCCCGAATACGCCGAGGGCGATGGTTCCGTTTTTCACAAGCAGAAA
The DNA here is from genome assembly GCA_947626915.1 of uncultured Lachnospiraceae bacterium. Lineage (GTDB taxonomy): Bacteria > Bacillota > Clostridia > Lachnospirales > Lachnospiraceae > UBA3402. The sequence goes on along the minus strand of CANQUA010000048.1, from coordinate 17,461 downwards.
CGACAGGAGAATCCCCGCGATATAGCCCGCGGTGGTCAGCCCTTCGCAGCACGCCAGCCTCCCGCTGTCCTTCGTCCGGAACGAAAGGGTCTCCCTCGCCGTCAGCTCCCTCTCCCGCTCCCACCGCGCCCGGAAAACGTCCCCGAATCCGAATACCCGCTGCTCCTTTTGAAACGCGGGCGAAACGAACAGCGAATAGAAATAGCCGCGCTTCCGGACATGAGGGGCCTGAAACCACCGAAGCTTATAAAATTCCGCTCCCGCCGCAAGCCGCGAAAGCAGGTACGGAACCAGGGAAAGAAGCATGACCGGCAGGTACCAGACGCTGTAAACCGCCATTGCGGACAGCAGGCCGATCACCGTGAGCACCGACTCCGCCGCGTTCAGAAGATTCGTGAAACTCTCCGTGACCGTCCCGCTGTCCACGCACTCCCTGGCCCGAAGAATGCAGTCCTGCCGGCGCTCGTCCTCAAAGTCGATATAGGGAAGGGCGGCGGCTTTTTCGGACAGGAGCGTCCGGAAACGGAACCTGCACCTCTCCTCCACGCCCACGTTCCAGCTTATATCCTGGAGAATATTGAACCCATGGCGCGTGAGCTGAAGGAGCAGATAGAGAACGGCGGGAAACAGAATCTGCGGCACGGCGCCTTCGCGCAGCGTCTCCGCCGCCGTAAGGATCCGCGCCAGAAGCACCGTACCGAGCGATGCGCACAGCGCATAGACAAGGCTGCAGAGCGCGCATACGGCCGCCGAACCCGGCGCATACCGGCAAATGAGCCGGAAAACCTTTCCCGCGTTTCTAAGCTTCACCCGCCTGTTCCTCCCCTCTGTACCATGAAGACTGTTTTTCAAACATTTCCCTGTAAAGCCCGCCGCGCTCCATCAGACGGGCATGGGTCCCGCGCTGGGCGATCCGGCCGCCGTCGAGCACCAGGATCGTGTCGGCAATGGCCGCGCTGGCGAGGCGGTGGGACACGAGCACCGCGCCCTTCCCGCGTATGACAGAGGCAAAGCTCCGATAGAGCCGGCTCTCTGCCACCGGATCCACGGCCGCAGTAGGCTCGTCCAGCAGGTAAAACCACGCGTCGGACATACAGGCCCTGGCGATGGCCAGATGCTGCCGCTGCCCGCCGGAAAGCTCCACGCCGCCCTCGTCCAGATGCCCCAGAGGAGTCTGAAGGCCCATGGGAAGCGAATCCGCCAGACCGTCCATTTCCGATTTTTTCAGCGCCTCCCTGATCTTTTCTTCGCAGAACAGATTCCGCACATCGCCCAGGCCCACATTCTCCGCGACCGTCACGTTGTAAGTCAGAAAATCCTGAAATACCGCCGAAAACAGCCTGGATCTGCCCGCCGGGGAAAGCCCGGACGCGGATACGCCGCCCACGGTGACGGCGCCTTCGGTGGGTTCATAGAGTCCGCAGAGAAGCTTTATCACGGTAGATTTGCCTGACCCGTTGGCTCCGGCCAGCGCCAGCGTCTCGCCGGGAGACAGCGTAAAGCTGACGTCGCGCAGGACGAACCGTTCGGTTCCCGGGTAGCGAAAGCTGACGTGGGAGAACACGATCTCCGGGCGCGCGTCCGCATCTTCCTCTGATCCGCACACCTCCCGAAAGCCGGACAGCTCCTCCAGTGCGCGGACGACAAACCAGTCCTTCCCCATCGAAGAAAGATAATAGGACAGCTCCGCCTGGACCTGCGTAAGGAGCGGGCAGCTGCCCAGCAGGGTGCAGAACGTGCCCAGCTCCAGCATTCCCGCCAGGCGTCTGCCGATGAGCGCGCAAAGCAGCGCGGCCGTCCACGCCGTCATCAGGATCAGGCCGGCCAGATACCACCGCTCCGCTTTCAGGCTGATCCTCACCCGCTCCCTCAGCACCGAATCGGCGAGGCGGTTCTGCATCTCCTTCACATAGCCTGCCGACCGGTTGAGCTTCAGGTCGAAAACCGGCCCTTTCTGCGTGAGCAGGTCCCCCAGGCAGGCCAGCTTTCTTTCCCTGGGCAGCTCCTCGCCGTACAGCCGGCTGAACTGCCGGTTTGAGAAAATCCCTATGACGATCTCCGCCGCCATCAGAACGCAGAGGGCCGTCCCAAACGCCGCGGAAAGCCGGAAATAAAGCAGCGACAGACTGAATATCCGAACCGCCAGCGCGGCGCAGCGGATCAGGGTCTTATAAAGACGCGCCAGCGACTGCGCCGGGTCCCGGCTCACGCACTCCAGGACGTCCGCCGCGGAAGCGCTGTCGAAATACGCGTAGTCCATGCGGTTCAGTTTATCGATGATCTTCGGCGTGCAGCCTTTTTGCAGCGCTTCCGTGAGCGAAATGTCGGACACTCTCAGGAAATGCCCGATCAGAACCGACAAAAACAGGACGGCCGAAAGCGCTGCGAAGGGTCCCCAAAAACCGGCCTCTCCCTCTCCCGCTCCTGCCACAGCGTTGACGCACCGTTCGGTCAGCAGCGCCGCCAGCGGAACCGAAAGCGCCGACAGCAGGCTGAAAACCGCGTACCGGACCGCCTCGCCCAGGGCGAATAAGCGCATCAGCCGGAAGCATCGTTTGATCTTTTCTGCCATTTTATTATCCTCGCTCCGCCGGCTTCAGCCATGACCGGAGACGCTTTCCGGTCCGGCTCCCTCCGCGGCTTCCCTGGCGGAGGCTGTCCGCGCCTGTCCCGCGCGCCTGATCTGCTCTCTTACGAACGCAAGCTCGTGAATAAATCCCCGCTTTTCGAGCCAGCCGGAGACGCGCTCCCACGCCTCCTTTTCTCTGGCATAGTCGCCCTGCTCACGCCAGCCAAACGCCATCGAATACAGCGGATCCGCACACTCCGGGTCCAGCCCGGCCGCCTTCTCCCAGTGCGCAAATGCCTCGCCGTACCGGTGAAGCTTTCCGCAGGCATCCCCGGCATAGATATGAAAGAGCGCCTGCGCATCCCCGAACCTGGCGGCAGCGTCGTCATACGCCTCCAGAACTTCCTCGTACCGTCCGGAAAAATAGAGCGCGGAAATAAGCGCCAGATGATTGTCCGGATCGTCCGGCCCGGAACAGACAGCGGCCCGCGCTTCCTCCGCCGCCTCGCCGCCCCGGCCGATCCGGGACAGCAGTCCGATGCGCTGCTGCCGGACGCTGCGGGTCACCCAGTCCCGCTCGGGATCGGAAAGCAGCTTCTCATATTGTTTCAGGGCCTTGTCCCGGCAGTAGTACATGTGGTATTCGTACAATATCCCGTAGGACCGCTCGTCGTCCCGGGTGAAGGTTCCGCCGGCAAAAAGCTTCCGGAACTCCGCGTCGGCGCGAATAAAATCATCCTGCTCGCGGCTGCTCTCATACACGGCCAGGAGCCGCTGCGCGTTATTGGGATACGCCCCCTCCGGCAGAAAAAGCTCGTCAATCGTCACATTGAAAAACGCGGCGATTTTCGGAAGCAGCAGCGTGTCCGGCACCGTAACGCATTTCTCCCACTTGCTGACCGCCTGGAAGGAAACGTTCAGCGCCTGAGCGACCTGCTCCTGCGTCAGCTGCCGTGCATCCCGCAGTCTCCTTATGTTGCGTCCGATTCTGACCTGTTCCATATCTGTTCCGTCCTTTCGGTTTTATTCCCTCATATTATAAAGCAGCAGTGTTTATAGACCCTCTCCAAGATCTGTGTGCTATACTGTTTAAGATATTGTGGATTGATTTTTTCTTCTATATATATCATTATACCGCTTTCCGGCCCTCTGACAATATCCTCTCCGGCGAGCGCAGTTCGCCTGCCGGTTGAATGGACGCGGGAATTTCCTTCCCGGCCTGCCGGTTGAATGGCCGCGGGAATTTCCTTCCCGGCCTGCCGGTTGAATGGCCGCGGGAATTTCCTTCCCGGCCTGCCGGTTTCAGGGCACAAAAAAATCCATGGGCTTATCGTTCTATAAGCACATGGATTCATCGGTTTTACAATGCTGCGATGGCCTCCCGGACATTCCGGACCCCGACCAGCCGGATCCTGCCGTCAAAGACGGACGCATTCATTTTTTCCAGACAGAGCTGAGGCAGGATGCAGCAGGAAAATCCCAGCTTCACCGCCTCGTGGACCCGCTGCTCCGCCATGGACACGGCGCGGACCTCCCCGGACAGCCCCACCTCTCCGAACACAATGGTTTTTTCGTCCGCCGGCTTGTCCTTCAGGCTGGAGACCAGCGCCAGCACCACGGAAAGATCCAGGGCCGGCTCGTTCATCCGCATACCGCCGGCAATATTCACATAGGCGTCATAGCGGCCCATTTCGTAGTGGCACCGTTTCTCCAGCACCGCGATCAGCAGATTGACGCGGTTGCTGTCGACGCCTGCCGCCGTCCGCCGCGGAATGCCCAGATTGCTCTGGGTCACCAGCGCCTGCACCTCCAAAAGGATCGGCCTGGTCCCCTCCATGGCGCAGGCCACCACGGCCCCGGACGCGCCCTCCGGACGGCCGGACAGCATGAACTCCGAAGGATTCTCCACCTCCGTCAGCCCCTGCTCCCGCATCTCGAAAACGCCGATCTCGTTGGTGGAACCGAAACGGTTCTTTACGCCCCGCAGGATACGGTAGGAGGCGTGGCGGTCTCCTTCGAAATAGAGAACCGTGTCCACCATATGCTCCAGCACCCTGGGGCCGGCTACGACGCCCTCCTTCGTCACATGCCCCACAATAAAGATCGTGACGCCGCTGCCCTTGGCAATCTGCATCAGCAGGTTCGTGGATTCGCGCACCTGGCTGACGCTCCCGGGCGCGGACGCGATCTCTTCCCGGTACATGGTCTGGATCGAATCGATAATCACCACCTCCGGCCTGACCTCCAGGATCGTCTCCTGGATGTTGTCCAGGCTGGTCTCGCACAAAAACAGCAGCTCCCCCGCCGCCGGTCCGATCCGGTTGGCGCGAAGCTTGATCTGTTTCAAAGATTCCTCCCCGGATATATAGAGGACTTTCTGTCCGGCGGCCGCCAGGTTCCGGCAGACCTGCAAAAGCAGCGTGGATTTGCCGATGCCGGGATCGCCGCCGACCAGAATCAGGGAGCCGGCCACAATGCCGCCCCCCAATACCCGGTCCAGCTCCCGATACCCGGTAGAGGTCCTGTCCTTTTCCTCCACGGAGATCTCGGAAAGCCTGGCTGGCTTCGCCCTCTCCGCCGGCCGCAGCTTCGCGGAGCCGCCGCCCGCGTCTTTTTTCCCCACGGGCTCCTCCACAAAGGTATTCCATTCCCGGCAGGCGGGACACTGCCCCATCCATTTGGCCGATTCGTAACCGCATTCCCTGCAGAAGAACGCGGTAGTCCTTGCTTTCGCCATAGTTCCTCCCCAAACGCCGCACCCGCCGCAAAAAAGGGCCGCCGCCAACCGGCCGTTCCCCCCGCCCTGTGCAGCCTCCGCCTGCAGCGCCGCTGTCCCAAACGCGCTGCACGCCGGTGAAAACTGCGCCGGACCGGCTCAGAACGCCGCTGTTTCGCAGCAGTCCCTTCCGCTTCACGGCGATGTCCGTCCGTATTCTGCGCTTACCGTCTTACGATCCGTACCTTCGCCGTCCCTCCGCCTGCCAGTTCCACGCTGAAGTTCAGCTTGCCGCTCCGGTTGGTTTTCATCCCGCCGACGGCAAAATCATCCACATAGACCTCATACTCCATATCCTCTTCCATCTGCACCGTGATCTGCGCGTCCTGGTCGCAGGATACCGTAAATTCCACGCCCTGGTCCGTGACCGTGAAATGCCCGACCGATGTTCCCGGCACCGATTCGTAGACAAAGAGGCCGTTTCTCTCCAGCTTGGTGATCTCGCGGAACGTTTTTACCTTGTAGAGATCTCCTCTGTTTTCAAAATCTTCCGCTTTCGCTTTCTTGTCCAGGCTGTAATTTCCAAAGCTGATGCTTCCGTCCGCTTCCGAGCGGATCAATTCTTCTGCTGCCGCCATTTGATTCTCCCCTTCCATTGCTTCTTCTGCCGTCCGCGGCCTGCCGCCGGGAACGGCGTTTATCCTGCTGTCCGCCGTCTGCCTCACTGCGTCTGCAGCTGGCAGGCCTCGAACACAAGTCCTCCTTCACCGGTGCTGATCTCTACTTCGTCTCCCTCTTTGACCGCGCCGTCCAGGATCTCCTCGGCCAGACGGTCCTCCAAAAGGCTCTGGAGCGCTCTCCGCAGCGGTCTCGCCCCGAATTTCTCATCATAGCCTTTCTCGATCAAAAATTCCCGGCCGTCCTCGCTTACGTGGAGACCGATGCCCATCTGCTGCTTCGTCCGCCTGCTGATGTTTTTCAGCATGATCCCGACGATCTCTTTCATATTCTCTTTCGTCAGCGGATGGAACACGATGATCTCATCCACACGGTTGATAAATTCCGGCTTGAAGAGGCGCTTGACCTCCTCCATGACCCGGTCTTTCATAAAACGGTATTTCTCCGCATCGTCATCTACGGACGTGAAGCCCAGCCGCTTCGGAGAAATAATGCTCTCCGCGCCGGCGTTGCTGGTCATGATCAGGATCGTATTCTTGAAATCGATCTTCCGTCCCTGGGCGTCGGTGATATGACCGTCGTCCAGCACCTGCAGCAGGATATTGAACACATCCGGATGCGCTTTTTCGATCTCGTCAAAAAGGATCACGCTGTAAGGATTGCGGCGGACCTTCTCGCTGAGCTGGCCGCCCTCGTCATAGCCCACGTAACCGGGCGGGGAACCGATCATTTTCGAAACGCTGTGCTTCTCCATGTATTCTGACATGTCCACGCGGATCAGCGCGTTCTCCGTGCCGAACATGGCCTCCGCCAGCGCTTTGCAGAGCTCCGTCTTCCCGACTCCGGTGGGGCCTAAAAACAGGAAGGAGCCGATGGGGCGCTTCGGGTCCTTTAAGCCTACCCTGCCCCTGCGGATGGCCTTGGATACGGCGGTCACCGCCTCCTCCTGGCCGACGACCCGTTCGTGCAGGATGGACTCCAGCTTTTTCAGCCGCTCCGATTCCTCCTCTTCCAGTTTGCGCACCGGGATTTTCGTCCAGCCGGACACCACGTCGGCGATCTCTCCCTCGCCTACCACCAGCCGGCGGGTCGTTTTCTCCTTCTGCCATTTCTCCCGGACCTTCTCGATCCGCTCTCTCTTTTTGGCCTGCTTTTTCTTGATCTCGCCGGCCTTTTCATAATTCTCGGAAGCGATGGCCTGCTCCTTCTGCCGTTCCAGGTTCTCAATCTCCTTTTCCAGCGTCTTGATCTCCTCCGGCTCCACAAAAACCGTCAGGCGGAGCTTGGAGGAAGCCTCGTCGATCAGGTCAATGGCCTTGTCCGGCAGGAAGCGGTCGTTGATATAGCGGGCCGACAGCCGGGCCGCCGCGTGCAGGGCCTCGTCCGTGATCGTCACTTTGTGATGCTCCTCGTACCGCCCCCGCAGGCCCTTCAGGATCTCATAGGCCTCTTCTTCCGACGGTTCCTCCACCGTTACCGGCTGGAACCTCCGCTCCAGCGCGGCGTCCTTCTCAATGTATTTCCTGTATTCTTCAATGGTCGTCGCGCCGATCAGCTGCAGTTCTCCCCTGGCCAGGGACGGTTTTAAAATATTGGAAGCGTCCATCGCTCCCTCCGCGCCGCCCGCGCCGATGATCGTGTGGATCTCGTCGATGAACAGAAGCACCTCGCCGTCCTCCATCACCTCCGAAAGCACCCGCTTGATCCGCTCCTCAAATTCGCCTCTGTATTTGGAACCGGCCACCATCCCGGACAGATCCAGCGTCAGGACCCTCTTGTTCCGGATCGTCTCCGGCACATCCCCGTCCACGATCATCTGAGCCAGCCCCTCCACCACGGCGGTTTTGCCCACACCGGGCTCGCCGATCAGACAGGGATTGTTCTTCGTGCGGCGGCTGAGGATCTGAATGACCCGCTGCATCTCCTGTTTCCGGCCGATCACCGGATCCAGCTTGCCCTCTCTGGCCAGGGCCGTCAGATCCCGGCTGTAGCTGTCCAGCACCGGCGTGTTGGTCCTGCCCCTGGCATCCGTCATTCTGGCCCCCTGCAGCTCCTCCCTGCCGGAAGCCGCGTCCTCGCCCATGGCCGCCAGAAGGTCGATGTAAAGTCTCTGGACGCTGACGCCCATGGTGTTGAGCAGGCGGGACGCCACGCAGTCGCTCTCCCGGATCATGGAGATCAGCAGGTGTTCCGTGCCGATCAGCGGGGCCTTAAAACGGACCGCCTCCCGATAGCTGTTTTCAATGACCCTACGGGCGCTGGGCGTGTACGTGTTCTGCTCCGCCAGACTCAGGTTCTGGCTCGGCCGGATCAGCTGGCTGATCAGTTCGACCACCTTCTCCTCCTGCACGCCGCATTCCTCCAGCACCCTGGCGGCCACTCCCGAGCCCTCCTGCAAAAGTCCCAGCAGCAGATGCTCGGTCCCCACATAATTATGGCCCAGCTCCTCCGCGGCCTCCGCGGCCAGCTCGATCGCGGTCCTGGCTTTCTCCGTAAAACGATCGATCATAATCGATTCTCCTCCTTATTTCCTCTTGCTGCATTTCCGCGGCTCCCGGCCATGACCGGGCACCGCCGTTTCACCGTGCAGACCGGCGGCCCTCCAATACGCCGGCCCGCACCGGAATATGCCGATCTTCCCGGTTCCGCGCGCAGCTTTTATACCAGCTCCGGCAGCCGCTCCCGCAGATACTCGGCCCTCGTCACATCCAGCTCTCCCTTATCCAGCGGACGTTCCGACAAACTCTGCAGGCTGGCCGTCTGGATCCCCAGCATCAGCTGAAACACGGAACGCGGCTCCGCGAAACGGATCAGCCCGTCCGCAACGCCGGCCAGCAGCTGGGACAGATAGCTCATCGCCTCTTTATGGCTCAGCCGCCTGGCATATTTCAATACTCCGTATGATTTATAAATCTCGTCCTCCCGGATCAGCCGGTGGTGTTTAAGCGCCAGCATACGGACCTGATTCTCCTGTTCATCCAGCTGACCGGCCACTTTCTCCACCAGATCGACGATCTCCGTCTCCGTCTGCCCCATGGTCTTCTGATTGGACACCTCATAGAGGGCCCCGTAATTCTCCCGGCCCTCCCCGTAGACGCCGCGGATGGAGACGCCGAACCGCCCCATATCGCTGATCAGGGACGGAAATTTCTTCCCCAGGGACAAACTCGGCAGATGAACGATCACAGCCGCCCTCATCCCCGTCCCCACATTGGTCGGATAAGAGGTCAGATAACCGTACTTCTCGTCAAACGCGTAGGAAAAGCGGGCGTTGACAAAATCGTCGAGCTGGCTGGCTTCTTTCCATGCCTCGCCCATATGGAAACCGGCCTTCAGCACCTGGATGCGGATGTGGTCCGTGCCGTTGAACACCAGGCTCACGTCCTCCCCCTCCGACAGCATCATGGCCTTGGGCCCCTTCTTCTTCACGATCGAAGAATTCAGGATCCGTTTCTCCCGCAGGGTCTTAAGCTCCAGTTCCCCCAGCTGGGACAGGTCTACTATATCATATCTGCGGCCCAGCTGTCCATCGATATCTTTCAGGCCCTCGCAGAGCCGCCCGATCATCTCCCGGGCGCTTTCCTCCGAGAGCCGCGACGGGAACACATACTCATCCCAGTTGCGGGCCAGGCGGACCTTGCTGCAGACAATATTTTTCCGCTCCGGATCGATCTCATCGTACCAGCTAGACATCGCTCGTTTTCTCCTCCCTCAGACTGCGGATCTGGTCCCTGCACCAGGCCGCCGTCTCGTATTCTTCTTTCTTAAGGGCCTCTTTCAGCTTCCGCTCCAGCGAACGGATCTGGTCCTCCGCAGAAACCTGGACCGCCGGTTCTCCCGTTTCCGGCGCAGCTTCGGACGCGCTGTCCGTGTTCTGGTACAGCGGCCGCTTCCCCTTATGGCAGTCGCTGCCCTGGAGCTGCTTGATATTGTCATGGATCAGCAGGTCAAAGACCCCATAGCAGTCCGCGCAGCCAAAGCAGCTGTTCTTCACAAACTCCTCATAGGTCATCCCGCAGGTCGGGCAGACGATCTGCTGATATTTCTCCTGCTTTTTAGCGGGCGTCTCGCCCCCCAGAAGCGCCGACAGAAATTCCGCAAAAGGAAATTCTCCGTCAAACAGCGCCGAATACTGCCCGAAATCCAGCTCTCTGGCACACTGGGCGCAGAAATGGTGCTCCGTCCGCGCGCCATTGATCACCTCTGTATATTGTATATTTGCCTCTCGGATTTTACATCTTTCACATAACATGGCAATCCTCCAGCTTCATTCCATAGATTCTTCCCAGTTGGCAAACAGATCGTAGATCTCGTCTACCAGCCGGTGTACTTCTTCTCTCCCGATCCCTTTGCACACAGCTTTCGCCATGGCTACCGCGATCTCCTCCCGCATTTCTTCCAGCACCCGTTTTTTGTCCGACTCCAACGCGACCACCGCGCCGCGGCGCCGGTCCAGCTTCACGAAGCCCTCCTCCCGCAGAACGGAATAAGCCTTATTTACCGTATGCATGTTGATACTGACATATTCCGCCAGCTGACGGACGGAGGGAAGCGAATCCCCCTCCCGGATGCGCCCTGTGGCGATTCCAAAAATGATCTGATTGCGAAGCTGCATGTAAAGCGCTTCATCGCTGTTAAAATCAACTCTTAAAACCATGCTTCCACCATCTTTCGTTATAACTGTTATAGCAATTATATAACAAGTTGAGAGAAACGTCAAGATGGAATCCGATGCCAGCGGATATTTCCGCGGCCGGTCCGCTTCCGCCCGGAATCCGGACATGGATAAGGGCCGCCGCACGGCAGCCCCTTCCCCTTATTCCAGATCGATCACTTCAAAATCACTGTCGCCGTCTTTGCCGGAGGCCTGCTCCTGCGGCTTCGTTTTCTGCTGCGCGGCGCGGGCGGCCTCGTCGTCGCCGGTTACCGGTCCGCGGACCACGTAATTCTGCCCCTGCTGAACGCTGCCGGAAGATGCCTGCTGACGGCCACTCTTCGCGTTCTGCTGGGCGGCGGCCCGTTTCTGGGCCTGGCGCCTGCGGATCTGCTGCTCGGCCCTCATCGCATCCTCGCGCCCGGCAGCGGCTTCCTCTTCCTCCAGACCGCGCATATACCGCTCCTCTTTGGAAATACGGCGCTTGTCAGGGTCGGAACCAGCCTGCTTCTGCATTTCGCTCTTGCGGCGCTGCGGATAATCCCGGTCGTCCTGCCGCTTCTCGAAGAAGTCGTCGTTCCCGCTTCTGGTCACCACCAGGGCAATAACCACAACCAGGAGCACGATCGCCAGCACGATCAGGCCGATGATAATGTAGAACCGCACCTGATAATCATCCATCAGGGAATTATATTCCGTCACCAGGGCCGCATATTCCTCATCGGCGGCCACGTCCACCAGCGGATCGCGGAAATACCGCTGGAGCGTCTTTTCCGTCAGATCGTACCGGTAGAAATCCGTCTCGCCCTTGCTGTTCGTCGCATAGAAGATGCAGTAGCGGGGTTCCTGGCTGGCGTCCGCGCCCCAGATCCAGCCCTGCACGATATGGCCGTCGATGCTTACTTCCGCCAGAACGAAGCCGTCCGGAATCTGGATATCTTCCGTTACCGGATGTACGGTGATGCTGTTCTCCGCCGTCCTCAGTACCACATCCTCCGCCGGGCTCTCCGCACCGCCGTCGGCGGGGGCTTCCGCCTCCTTCGTCACCGTGATCGTATACGTCTTCACCGTCTGACCGTCCTGGGCGGTTACGGTACAGATCACCTGGTTATCGCCTGCCTGCAGGTTCTCATTGCCGCTCACCGATACGCTGGCCCCCGCGTCCAGAGCCGGGGCGTCCACCACCAGACTGGTCACGTCGCTGCCGACGCTGGCCGTATAGTCCAGCACATCCGGAGAGAACGCGGGCGTTAAGGAACCGGGAGAGATCTGCAGCCCCGCCAGGCTCGCATTGGAGGAATCCTGCGGCGCGGCCGCAATCGTGACCGCGGAGGTTCCTTCCCGCTCCACCGTCACCAGCTGGCTGTCGCTGTCATAAACCTCCTGGGAAGAAATCGTGATCGTCGCATTGCCCGCCCTGAGTGCCCGGAAAGTCAGAGAAAATCCCAGTTCCGCGGCCGACTGGCTGTCGGTGCTTCCGGTCACCCGCAGGGTACCCGCTCCGCCGCTGGCTCCCTCTCCGCCGACGAATTCAAGCAAAGAGGCGTCATAGGCCAGGGTCACGACCGCGCTGCCGATCGTCTCGTCGCCCGTGGAGGTGATCTTCATCGTGACGTCCACGGTCTCCCCGGCAGTTGTGCTCGGATCCGAAAACGCGATCCGCGCCGCAAGAGACATAAACGACGTACTCATGGCCAGCGCCACGGCCGCTGTCATACAGATCAGAAACTTCCTCATTTTCCTTTTCATTCTAAATTTAATCCCCTTTCCTGGATTTATGGAACCACCGTCACATTGCCTCACTCCGGACCCGCTTTGTCTGCCGTCTCCTGTCCGGACGACATCTCCGTCAGCGGAGGACCTTCTAAAATCACCCCGCCGTCTCCCGCGCCCGGTGCGCCTGATTCCTCCGGACCGGACAGCTCCACAGACGGACCGCTGCCCGGACCCGCTGCGCCCGGACCCTGCGTCTCCGTTCCCGGTTCGCTGCCGGGTCCTGCCGTAACCGGAGCCTGCGTCTCTGCTCCCGGTTCGCCGCCGGGTCCCGCTGTGCCCGGACTCTGCGTCTCTGCCCCCGGCTCGCCGCCGGGTCCCGCTGCGCCCGGACCCTGCGTCTCTGCCCCCGGCTCGCTGCCGGGTCCCGCTGCGCCGGAATCCTGCTGTCTCACGATACGGATCAGATACTCCCGGATATCCCCGTTCTGTGCCTTCACGGAGACCCGCACCTCATTGACGCCTACCGCCAGGGCGACCGTCCCTGTACCGCTGACGGAAGCCGCCGCATCATAGGCTGTTGCGCTGACTGTCACGCCGGACACTGACCCGTCGACGATCAGGTCATATGTATTTGTATCACGGCTGAACGTCGGCGTCAAGGTATATCCCTCCACCGTCAGGCCGGAAAGTTTATTATTGGGGCTCCCGTCTATGGCCGGCCTCGGGCAGGCGGTCTCCGGCATATTCAGATAAACCGGAATCTTAAATACCAAAGCCTCCTGCATCAGCTCGTCCCCGTAGGCCTCCGCCAGTTTGGCGCCCTCGGCGGCCGCGGCCTGGATGTTCGTCATATACTGATGTTTATACAGGTTCGTTCCCTGGACATTGAATTTCTTCAGGTAGAACGTATCCTGTCCCAGCTGTACGTAATTGACCGCGTAATGCTGCGCTCCGCCCAGAATCGATTTATCCACGCTGTTCCACGGCCGCCCATAGCTGCCGGACTGGGACGCGTACCACAGTCCCCGCTCCACCGCGCTCATGGAACCGGATTTATAAGCTTCCACATTAAAGAAATTGTAATATCCCTCATAACCGGATATCGTGCCGGAAATGCTTCCGCCTGTGCCCTGATTCCCCTGCTCCTGGAGAATGATCGCCGCCAGCACGTAAGGGTTCACGCCGGTCTGGGCGGCCACATTCATAAGAATGGACACGTAATCCGCTTTCGGAGCGGTCCCCCCTGAAGAAGCGGAGGACGACCCGGAACCGGAAGTCGACGCGGAGGGCACGCCCGGCTCCTGCATATCTACCGTATCGCTGTCGCTGACCGGCGGCCCGGCGCTTACTGACAGATCGCCGCCGGCTGAAGGTCCTTCCAGAACCGCGTCGCCCGACGGCCGTCCCTGCGGCAGATTCTGAGACAGGTCCGGCCCCGCACCGGAAGACAAGGACAGCAGAATCTGGTCTGTCCTCCAGAGACTTCCGGGCGCACCCAGCAGCCTGCCGCCGCTGCCGCCCGCGCTGGCTGACGCGCCGGGCGCTCCCAGGCCGACGCCCCCGCTCTCCGCCGGAGATCCGGACGGCATGGTTTCCGAACCTCCGCCCGGACTGCTCTGCGGTCCGCCGGCGTTATTTTCTCCTCCGGACCCTGACGCCACGGAAGGAGGCGCCTCATAGGGAATATCGATCACGCCGGAGTTCGGCCCGTCCTGCACTTTCGGCGCGTAAAATTCACTGCTGACATCCACTTCCCCGCCCAGAAACGTCCCTTTCACCATACCCAGCAGGCCTGCGGCCGTCTGGGCCGAGGAATCATAGGTATGCAAAAGGAACTGAAACACATATTTATCGTCCAGGAAGTTTCTCGGATCCATATAATAGCGGATGATCGCCGGGGAAGCGGCCACATAGGAACCGCTGTCAAAAACCGGCCAGTTCCCGGTTTCCCAGTCATAAGCGCCGTCCGCCGTCGATTTCCAGGAAGAAATATTGCCCCCGTAAACCAGGTTCCGGCCCACAAGGCTCTCATTTTCGATCACCGTATCCCACTCCAGGCCGGTCTGCTGCGCTCTGAACACCCAGTTGGGATACATGGCATGCAGCTGCCTGAGACCCGGCTTATAGCTTTCCGGGAAATTTTCGGCCGTCAGGTACGCTTCAAAATCCATGTCGCTCGTATAGGCAGTCGGAAAACAAATAAAATCGCTCCTGGCATAGCCCACCGTCTGCAGCCCGCTGCTTCCTGTAAAACGAATCCCGTACCAGATCTGTCCGTCTTCCCCCGTCTGCTCTCCCAGAACCGTCACGGAGGCCCCGTTGGTCAGCTTGTCCACGATGGAATATGTGGTGCCCGGTCCGCTCCGCACGTTCATCACCGTGGCGTCCACCTGGCCCGCCCGCTCCGTGTCGGCGTAGCTGGTCATGACCATCGGCCCGCTCTGCCCGGTTATCGAATTTATCATCATAAACAGAGACAGCGCAATCGCTGCTCCCCGTCTGATCGTTCCTCTTTTCATCCGCCGTTCTCCCGCGTATTTCGACTCATTTATCCAAATTTCACATCTTCATCCATTATAAAGATATCCCCCGCCATATGTCAACTAAATCACAAAAACTTCAAATTTAAATCCGTAATTGTAAAAAAAAATTAACATTTTCTTATAAGGAAGGCGCCGGTTCCCCCTCAAAAAAGACGCGGCCGAAACCGCGTCTCTTTCTGCATTCACTATGCCGCTTAAACCGGATATGCCTTGCTGGCCTTATCCGCCGCCGCAGGGTCAACCTTGGTCTGCTGCGCCTCGCGGTACTGGAAGAACTCTTTCGCTACCGCCGGGAACAGCGCGTAGGACAGAACGTCCTCGTCCTGCTGCTTCCACTGGGCGCACTCTTTCTCAAACTGCGGCAGCTGCGGCGGGATCAGATCCGCGGGGCGGCAGGTGATCGGGGTCGCGTCGCCGATGATTTTCTTCTGCACTTCCGGATTGAACGGTTTCACGGTCTGGCCGAACTCGCCCATCATGATCTTCTTGGACTCCTTCGGAACCAGCTTGTAGCGCTCGCCGGCGATCACGTTCATCACGGCCTGGGTACCGACGATCTGAGAGGACGGCGTGACCAGCGGCGGCTCGCCGAAGTCCTTGCGCACTCTCGGGATCTCCTCCAGCACCTCGCGGTACTTGTCTTCCTTGCCCGCCTCTTTCAGCTGGCTCACCAGGTTGGACAGCATGCCGCCCGGAACCTGATAGCGCAGGGTCTGGATGTTGACGCCCAGAACCTTCGGGTTCAGCAGGCCGCTCTTAAGAGCCTGCTCGCGGATCGGCGCGAAGTAATCGGCTATCTCCGCCAGCTGTTCCTGGTTCAGACCCGTATCGTACGGCGTGCCGCGGAACGTCTCGACCATGACCTCGGTGGCCGGCTGGCTGGTGCCCAGGGCCAGAGGCGACATGGCGGTGTCGATGATATCGCAGCCCGCTTCCACCGCTTTCAGATAAGTCATGGAAGCGACGCCGGACGTGTAATGCGTATGCAGGTCGATGGGAAGCGTCGTGGATTCCTTCAGGGCGCCGACCAGTTCCGCCGCCGCGTAGGGCGTCAGAAGGCCGGCCATATCCTTGATGCACAGGGAATCCGCACCCATTTCCTCGATCTCTTTCGCGATATTCTTCCAGTAATCCAGCGTATAGGCGTCGCCCAGCGTGTAGGAAAGCGCGATCTGCACATGCGCTTTTTCCTTATTGGCCGCTTTGACCGCCGTCTGCAGGTTGCGGATATCGTTCAGGCAGTCGAAAATACGGATGATGTCGATGCCGTTGGCGACGGACTTCTGCACGAAGTACTCGACCACGTCGTCCGCGTAGTGATTGTACCCCAGGATGTTCTGTCCGCGGAACAGCATCTGAAGCTTGGTGTTCTTGAAGCCGGCTCTCAGTTTGCGGAGTCTGTCCCACGGATCCTCCTTCAGGAAACGCAGGGACGCGTCAAAGGTAGCGCCGCCCCAGCACTCTACCGCATAGTAACCGACCTTATCCATCTTATCGATGATCGGCAGCATCTGCTCGGTACTCATTCTGGTAGCCAGCAGAGACTGATGGGCGTCACGAAGAACGGTCTCCACAATCTTCACCGGTTTTTTCTGTATCTCAGCCATTGTATAACCTCCTGTCATTTTTATTATCATTTGCCTGCGGCATGACCGCCCGATTCCGTCAAACGGATACGCGGGCACATCTCCCGCTGCCGGTCATTCTCTCCCGCCGCAGGCTCTGCGTTTCACGCCGCAGACCGTCCGTCTGCTCATTTCCACGCAGGCTGCGCGTTTTCACACCGCACAGGCTGTCTGTACGCAGTCCGCATATCCGCTTCCTGCGCCCGTTTTTTACTTCACGCCAAAGATCGCCATAAACGTACCCGCGGCCACTGCCGTACCGATTACGCCGGCCACGTTCGGGCCCATGGCGTGCATCAGCAGGAAGTTGGTCGGATCAGCCTGCGCGCCCACCTTCTGGGACACACGGGCCGCCATCGGAACCGCCGATACGCCGGCGGAACCGATCAGCGGGTTGATCTTGCCTCCGGTCACCTTGCACATCAGCTTGCCGAACAGGACGCCGGCCGCCGTACCCACCGCAAACGCGATCAGGCCCAGGGCCACAATCTTGATGGTATCCAGGTTCAGGAACGCCTCGGCGCTGGTCGTCGCGCCTACGGAGGTGCCCAGCAGGATGACCACGATATACATCAGGGCGTTGCTGGCGGTCTCGGTCAGCTGCTTCACCACGCCGCACTCGCGGAACAGGTTGCCCAGCATCAGCATACCGACCAACGGAGCCGTAGACGGCAGGATCAGGCAGACCACGATGGTAACGATGATCGGGAACAGGATCTTCTCCAGCTTGGAAACCGGACGGAGCTGCTCCATCTTGATCTTGCGCTCCTCTTCCGTCGTAAACAGTTTCATGATCGGCGGCTGGATGATCGGAACCAGAGCCATGTAGGAATACGCCGCCACGGCGATGGGTCCCATCAGGCCGGTCTGCCCCAGCTTGCTGGCCAGGAAAATGGAAGTCGGGCCGTCCGCGCCGCCGATGATGGAAATGGCGGCCGCCGCGCGGTCGTTGAAGCCCAT
>CANQUA010000047.1 GCA_947626915.1 uncultured Lachnospiraceae bacterium | reverse complement strand
GAGGGCATGCTGGAGGCGGAGCGGAGAGAGAGCGGAGTGGAACGGATGAGATTCAGTATGTGGTTTTCAGGGTATGTATACGGCCTGGTGGTTCAGTTGGTTAGAACGCCGCCCTGTCACGGCGGAGGTCGTGGGTTCGAGTCCCATCCAGGTCGCTGGTTTTAAATTTGCCGAAGTGTTTTGGCGGATTGCCGATGTGGCTCAACGGCAGAGCAGCTGATTTGTAATCAGCAGGTTATCGGTTCGAATCCGATCATCGGCTTACACGCTGTGAGATAGAAAGGCAGTTTCGCAGAGTGATTAATTATGGGGGAATTCCCGAGTGGCCAAAGGGGGCAGACTGTAAATCTGTTAGCAGTGCTTTCAGTGGTTCGAATCCACTTTCCCCCACTCGCAGAAAGGAAGAAAGGAATATTTTTCAGAATTTCTGCATATGATAGTTTCATAAGTATCGCGGGGTGGAGCAGTCTGGAAGCTCGTCGGGCTCATAACCCGAAGGTCGCAAGTTCAAATCTTGCCCCCGCAATTTTGTGTGTCCCACCCATGGACATGCACTATATGCCTTGGTAGCTCAGTTGGTAGAGCAGAGGACTGAAAATCCTCGTGTCACTGGTTCGATTCCGGTCCAAGGCATATCTTTTACAATCATATGGGACGGGCGTGTAGCTCAGGCGGTAGAGCACTTGACTTTTAATCAAGTTGTCCGGGGTTCGAATCCCCGCACGCTCATAAAGACTCAGAAAGCAGATTGAACAAGCGCTTTTTGGGTCTTTAATTTTGTTCAAATAGATACGAAGACCGACACGGGCGCTTCCCTTTTTGAGGATGGCAAGTTTGCGCTGAATTTGGGTCTGCCCTATATCCGGTCCCATTTGTTGCGATGAAATATGTGGAACTTTGTTATAATCCACGGGAGTTGGAACAGAAATGGATCGATTGTAAAAGTCATCCAGGTGCTTTAGTTAATATGAAAGCGCTCTGGTAGAAAGAGAAATCCGGCGCGTGGAACGATTGAAATAACGCCGGGACTTGACTCTGCATTGATTTTCATAAAAGGCTGCTGCAAAATGATTTTTCGTCCGACTGTCAGTGGGTATCTCAAAGATGGTCTGAACAATGTTTAGTTCGAGGATAATGATTGAGATGCCCGGAGCAGCCGTTCAAAATGTTCATGCAGCAGCCTTTTTCAATTTTAAGCCTGTTCGCTTTTCTGCAGTTCGTACAGCTTCTTGTAAATGCCGCCTTTTTCCAGCAGCTCCTGATGCGTTCCGCTTTCCCGGATCCGTCCGTGGTGCATGACGATGATGTTGTCTGCGTGCTGGATCGTGGACAGGCGGTGGGCCACCATGATCGTCGTGCGGCCGGCCATAAGCTTCTCTAAGGCGTCCTGAATCCATTGTTCCGTTTCCGTATCGATATTGGCAGTAGCTTCGTCCAGGATCAAAATCGTCGGGTCAAACGCTAGTGTACGTGCAAAGGAGAGGAGCTGCCTCTGACCGGCTGAGAACGTAGAGCCCCGCTCGGAAACCTTTTCATCGTATCCATTCGGCAGCCGCTCGATGAAATGATTGGCGTTCACCTGACGGGATGCTTCGCGTATGGCCTTATTGCTGATATCATCGTTCCGCAGGCGGATGTTGCTCTTGATATCACCTGTAAAAATGAACACGTCCTGCTGCACCTGGCCGATCGCGCCTCGGATCTGGTCGCGGGTCATGTCCTGGATATTGACGCCGTCGATCAGGATTTCGCCTTTCTGGATATCATAGTATCTGCCGATCAGATTCAGGATCGACGATTTGCCTGCGCCGGTAGCGCCTACGAAAGCGACCTTCTGACCGGGTTCGATGGTGAAGCTCACGTCTTTCAGGACGTAATCTTCTTCGTTATAAGCGAACCATACGTGTTTAAATTCGATCCGGCCCTTGATCTGCGGAAGAACCACCGGATGTTCCGGATCGTGGATCAAAGGCTTTTCATCCAGGAGCGTAAAAATCTTTTCTGCAGCCGCGATCGCAGATTGGAGCGTCGCCAGTTGATCCGCCAGCTCCTGGATCGGCTCGAAAAAGGTCTGAATGTACTGGATGAAAATATACATGGTGCCGATAGTGATCGTTCCGTGAAAGACGCCGTAGCTTCCCGACGCGATAACGATGATCAGGGCAATGACCGACACCATATAAATGCTGGGACGGAAGATCGCATTGACCAGGATCTCCCGGTAATTGACGCGGTACAATTCTTCACTTCGGTCGCAGAATTCCTGGTGCTTTTCCTTTTCCTTATGAAAGATCTGAATGATCTTCATGCCGGAAATATTTTCCGAAAGGAACGTATTGAGCGCCGTGATCTTCGTGCGGGTCATCTGAAACGTGGTGTGGGCGATCTTTCGGAATATTACGGTCAGCACGGTCATGAACGGGACCATGATAAAGGAAAACAGCGCCATTTTCCAGTTCAGCAAAAGCATGACGACCG
Source organism: uncultured Lachnospiraceae bacterium (assembly GCA_947626915.1). Classification (GTDB taxonomy): domain Bacteria; phylum Bacillota; class Clostridia; order Lachnospirales; family Lachnospiraceae; genus UBA3402. The sequence goes on along the minus strand of CANQUA010000047.1, from coordinate 24,039 downwards.
CCAGGCCGATGATCTTCACGCTGTTTTTGAACAGACGGACCAGGATGTTGGAGTAAAGTTCGTTGACAGATTCCACGTCGTTGGTGATGCGGGTCACGATCTTGCCGACCGGCGTCAGGTCGAAGAAGCGCATGGACAGGCTTTCCATGTGGGTGAAAAGCTGATTGCGCATCTCATAAATGATCTTCTGGCCGGTGGTCTGCAGGAGAATGTACTGGCGTCGGTTGAAGATAAACAGCGCCAGCAGGACGGCCATGTATTTGGCGGCTGCGATCAGGACGCCCGTAAACCGTTCCCGCACCATTTCGCCGGGAGCGAAATCTCCGGTGATAAAAAAGTCGATGGCGTTGCCGATCAAGATCGGTTTATAAAGTTCCAGAACCGTGGTGACGAGTACCAGGAATACACAGGCGACGCACACACCCTTGTACGGCTTCAGATACGAGATCATCCGCAGCAGGGCATTTCCCTCGTACTGCACGTCGGAATTTTCATCAGAGGCAAATATGCGCGCAAGCAAGCCTTTTTTCTTATCGCTGCTCATCGAATCTCGCCTCCTTCCTCTTGAAGCTGTTTCTCCAGCTGCTGCTTATCGTAAATACTGCGGTAGATGCCGTTTTTCTCCATGAGCTGGTCGTGGGTGCCGTATTCCGCGGCCCGGCCCTCATCCAGCACCAGGATATGGTCCGCGTTCTGGATCGTAGAAATCCGGTGGGCGATGATCAGCGTGGTCTTGCCCGCGCGGTTTCTGCGCAGATTATGGAGAATCTGTTCTTCTGTGTCCGTATCAACCGCCGACAGCGCGTCGTCCAGGATCAGGATCGGCGCGTTTTTCAGCAGGGCGCGGGCGATGGAGCTGCGCTGCTTCTGCCCGCCGGAAATGGTCACGCCCCGCTCGCCGACGATCGTGGAATAACCGTCCGGAAACTCCATGATATTGTCGTGGATGCAGGCGTCTTTGGCGGCCTGCTCGATTTCTTTCCGGTCTTTTTTAATGCCGAACGCGATGTTATTTTCCAGCGTGTCGGAGAACAGGAAATTATCCTGGGGCACATAGGCGATATTTTCCCGCAGCACAGCCAGAGGAATCTCCTTGATCGGATGTCCGTCCATGCGGATCATGCCGGGCTCCGTGTCATAGAGACGCAGGAGCAGATTCGCCAGGGTGGATTTGCCGCTGCCGGTCCGCCCGATGATGGCCAGAGTTTCTCCCGCTTCGACATGGAGATCGATCTGATCGAGGACGGACATATGATCCTGGTCCGGATAGGAGAATGTCAGGCCTTTCAGATCGATTTCGCCGGTCAGAGATTCGATCGTGCGGTCCACGTCGAAGCCGTCCACGATCTCCGGTTTCTCGTGGAAGATCACGATGATCCTTTTCAGGGAAGCCAGGCCCTGGGAAATATAGGTGATGCAGTCCCCGGCCGCGAACATGGGCCAGACCAGCATGGAAATGTACTGGTTGAAAGCGACAAACTGCCCCAGCGTGATCTCGCCGGCGATAGCCAGATAGCCGCCGTAAAGCAGGGTCAAAAGGCCGCTGGCTCCGATCACCAGATCAAGAAGCGGCAGAAACAGGGAATACAGCTTGACTACGCTTAGATTTTTCTCCTGGTTAAAGAGGTTCATGCGAGCAAAAGCGGCCAGTTCTTTGCGCTCCTGTACGAACGCTTTGATCACGCGAATACCGGACACGGATTCCTGCACCTGGTCGGTCAGATCGGAAAAAGCCTGCTGTTTTTCCAGAAATTTTCGGTGCATGACCTTTCCGTAATAATAGTCGCCGAACATGATCAGGATCAGAGGCAGCACCGCGACGATCGTCAGTTTAGGGCTGACGTATAAAATCATCTGCGCCAGCACCAGCACCAGCATGACCGAAGCGTCGAACGCCGTGATGATCGTGAATCCCAGGAACATGCGGATGGAGGCCAGATCGTTGGTGAAATGGGCCATCAGGTCCCCGGTCTTATGTTCGTTAAAGTAGCGCATGGAGAGAGTTTCTAGGTGGCCGAACATGTCGTCCCGCAGTTCCCGCTCGATTGAGCGGGCCGGTCCCAGGATGAAATATCTCCAGGCGAAGCGGCCCAGCGCGATGAACACGCCGAAAAGCAGTATTTTTGCGATCAGGAACCAGATCTCGTTCATTCCGATCGAATGAGTTTCCAGTCCGTCCGTGATCTGGCCGGTAAAGCGGGGGATGTAGACGTTCAGGGCGTCCACCAGCAGCAGGGCCGCGATGCCGATCAGATATTGCAGGCCGTAGCGCTTGACGTAAGGCCTGATGAATTTCAGTTCCATCATATTAACATATCCTCCTAAAAATGGAAAACAGAGGGAACGGTCCCGCTGTCATGCAATGCGGACTTTGGGGCTATAGTACCGCCTGTCTGTGCGGTCGGTGAAAAGCAGCCGTTCAGCGTCCTGCCCCTTGTTCAGGGGCCGTCATGTACCATCCGATGACGCCGTCTTTTTTGACGATTTTTCCGACTGACGTGGTCTGGACCACGGACAGCCGGTCGCCTTTTCGGATATCCAGAAGCATATCGGAATAATCGTTGCACAGAAGTTTCCCGGAACGTTGATAAAGATACGATCTGGGGGCCAGGAAGACGCGCCCGCTGTTTAGGTGACGCAGCCGCACCATGTCGTCCAGTTCCTCAACGATCTCCACGCCGCAGTTGAAATACCGCATATGGATGGTTCCGGCCCGCGCTTTCTGATCTCTGTCCGCCGTTATGACCGGAAAATCATCGTAGCTCTCAAATACGGCGCCGCTCATGTCCTTTGCTTCCGCGGGCAGGATCAGTGCGTTCAGCTGAGCGCCGATTTTCAGGGCGCAGCCTCCGTCGATGGCAATGATATGTTTCTGCGGGTCGCAGATCGGGTTCAAGCTGTCAATGTCTTCACGGTACAGGCTGACAGGCCAGTGTCCCGCGACCACATAGCGGTCAAATTGTACGTCTTCATTCAAAAACGCGTTTCGCCTCAGACATTCCTGCTCTTCCGTTTCCTGAAGCGCGTCCAGGTCGTCCGTAGGAACGCCGGCATGAGCAAAAATGAAATTGCCGGCCGTCAGTATCGTGGGCAGGTTCCAGAGATAATCGGCGACGCCGCGGTAATTTTCCAGGAGACGCCGCTTCACATCTTTCACAGTATTTTCAGAGACCTCGTCCGCGGGGATGCCGAGTTCTTCCATCATGTCAAGAAACAGACCGCGCTTCCATACGTTCCGGTCCGACCAGTGAATAAGGAGAAATTCCCGGTCGGCCTCATCGCTGGTATCGATGAGCGCGGAGAGCCGGCTGCGCTCCACATTGCCCTGGGAGGCGTAAATGTGAGGATGCGTCTTTTTCAGGTCCATGACCAGGCGTACCGTGGCCAGGCTTTCCGGCCCTTTTTCAATCATGTCGCCCGCTATGACCAGCGTATCCTGCGGAGAAAACTGTATTTTTTCCAGAAGTCCGCGCAGATAATGAACATAGCCGTGAATATCGCTGATGGCTATGATGCGTCCGCCGGGAGAAGAGGTGACTTGCTCAATCCTGGATTTCATGAATGTACTCCTCTGATTTGTCCGATAAAATTATCATGAACAGTCTACCACGAAAAAGGATTTTATACAACCGGAAAAACAGGATCCCGGCACGGATTATTTTTCTTTCCAAAATTCAATAAAAAACATTTGACGACACTGTGGAAATATCCGGTCTTTGACAGCTGTATGGGCAGAAAACCGCTGCAAAAGTCAAATAAGAAATAATGAAGGGAGATAGTCAGATGCAATCTATTTTGCCGATGAAGAAACGCTGCCCTAATTGCGGGCGCGAGTACAAGGTTCGGCCGGAGAGCGGTTTGATCGGATGTCCATATTGCAAGAAGAAGTGGGACAGGGAGAGGAAGTCCGGCTCGCAGACGGATGAGATTGCTCTGGGACCGGCAGTGAAGCTGGAGCCGTTGGAAGAGTGAAACGGAAGCGTTTCATAGCTGTAAAAGCAGGGTGTTCGCCGACACCTTCTTTTGTTTTTGAAGCTTATACAACCTGCGGAGACTCGGCCAGCGGCAGGAGAGCCGGCGGCGCCGCAGCGGGGGCTGTTTTTAAAGCAAAACGGACCGCCCGGACGGAAGAAGAACCAGTATAAAATTTGGTGTTTAATAATGAATATACAAATTATTTTGCAGTAAAGGATCGTCACAGCAGGGGGAATGATAAAATTTTAAAGAAATTTTACTTCCCTCGAAATTCAATAAAAATATTCAAAAAAACATTTGACAACACTGTAGGAATATGGTAAGGTATGGCTATAGACAATTCCATATTTAATAGCAAACCTGTTGAAAAACAGGGACGCAAAGCCAAGGGTCTAAGGTCAGACGACTATGACAGCCGGTTGCCGTATTTTCAGCGCATGTAAGGCGCTTGAATCGTAATGGTGATCGCTGATGGGTTCATCAGCATTTTTTGTTCACCCAGCAATCGTCGGATCGTACACCCTGACTGCCGCGAACAGCGGAAAGGAGGATGTACGTTTTTTCTTGCAATCAACCGCTGGAAAAACAAACATTCTTGTGGCAATGAGATTATAAGTGACTCAAAAGAAAGGAAGGAACGCGATGAAAAAGTTTTTACAGAAAAGAAAGATTCTTCCGCTCTGTGCCATACTTTTTGCTCTGTGCTGCATGGGAGCATGTGCGACCGTGAAGCCATCTGACAGTGAGAATGTGACGGCTGAGACAGAGATGATGACGGAGGGAGCGATTCCGCTGGCCGGAGCGGTCGCCGGCGAAATGTCGTCTGAGGAAGAGGCGACGCCGTCAAATGCGAGAAAAGTTAAGCTGGATGCGGGCGAGGGAAGTTTGAGTACAGCAGAAGTCACGCTGGGTGACGATGACAAGCTGCCGAATTTACCGTCGCCGACCCGGGAGGGGTGGACGTTTGACGGGTGGTATACCGCTGAGGTGAAAGAGATATATCTGAACGGCGGGGATGAAATGGGAGACGGCGTACCTTACATTGAACAGAATGATAAGGGCGCGATCCTGAAAGAATTGAAAGAGCAGCTGGAGGGCACCACTCTGGCGGAGAAATCTCTGAAAGATACTGAGGTCATAGAAAAGCATCATTCCTGGCTGATCGATACAGCCGGCGAGAAAATGACAGCCGGAAAGACAGTTCCAAAGGATGTCTCTACGCTTTATGCTAAGTATACGCCGAAGACGGTTGTAATCAAATGGCATAATAACGGATGGGAAGGCAGCACCGGCGTGCTGGAAAGCCACGGAGGCTACGACAGTTACGCTTATACGTGGGATTACAGCGACAGGACATGGGGCGGCCGTGTATTTGAAGGCTGGAGTCTCGAGCCTAAAGGCGAGACCGTATTAAAGAACGGATATGTGTATCGGATCGGCGGCGGGTATCTGAAGTGCTCGGGCGGAGACACCATCGATCTTTACGCGGTCTGGAGCGGGGACAGAGATGTCACGGAGGTTAAGGTTGAGATTCTGAACGAGGGAAATCGAAAATCTATGCATACTCCTTCGGAATGGAGATATTTCCTTCAGTACACTCAGCTGCCGGCAGAGGCGGTCAAGGAGCAGGTGACCTGGAGCATAGAGCCGGAGGGCGTGGGATATTTTGTGCCGCAGACGACCCCAAATATCATTGTAGCAGGTATCTCTGTGTCGGCGGCGAAAGACAGGAAGCTTACATCTGTGACGGTGAAAGCAACGACGGAGAGCGGCGTAGTGGGTTCCATCGAACTTCCGCTGAATCATTCGTGGAATCGGAACTATGTTTATCAGCCTACCTGCGAGCATACAGGATACGTGGTTTACGAATGTTCGGTCTGCGGGACGAAGAATCAACCCACTCTGCCGAAGACAGACCATACTTTCAGCCATACGCATATACCGGCGACCTGTACGGAGCCTGGATATCAGAAAAGCGTATGTAAAGTTTGCGGTTACGAAGAGACGGTGCAGGATCAGGCGGCTTTGGGACATAACTGGGGCGCAGGCGAAACGGTTGAAGTATGCGGCGGCACCGGACATATCTGGACCTGCCTTACATGCGGCGCCGTGAAATCGGATGTAGATGTGACGAACGCGGATCACCAGTGGAGTTCGACTCCTGTGGTTGACCAGGAGCCGACTTGCAGCCAGCCGGGCAGTCAGTCGTATCATTGCCTCAAGTGCGGTCTGTCAAGAGACAGCGAGATCATTCCTCCGGATCCGGAGCGCCATAATTGGAGCAACTGGTATGTGGCGGAGAAAGCCAAGGTTGGAGTGATGGGCATGCAGAGACGTACGTGCGGAAACTGCAGGATGGTTGAGACCCAGGATATTCCGGCGCTTGTGCCTGGGCCGGAAGACCTGGCGGAGCAGGAGAAGGTATTGACTCCGGATGCCGGTCCGGCCGATGATGTCGATGCTGACAGCGATAACAGCAGTGATGATACGGACAACAGCGAGGTTCCCGGCGTTGTTCCGGAAACCGGCAGCGATGATTCCGATACGGAAGACGACGGCAATGTGCCTGAAACAGAAAATGCTTCTGACAGCGTGAGTGATACCGAAACAGCTGGTGATCCCGGCAGCAGTTCCGACAGTGAAGGCGGTTCTGGCAGCAGTTCCGGCAGCGGAAGTAATTCGAGCGGCAGCTCCGGCAGCGGAAGCAGTTCCGGGGGCGGAGGCGGTTCCCGCAGCAGCTCCGGGGGCGGAGGCGGTTCCCGCAGCAGTTCCGGGGGCGGCGGAGGCGGTTCCCGCAGCAGCTCCGGGGGCGGCGGTGGTTCTCGCAGCAGCTCCGGCAGCGGAAGCAGTTCGGGCGGCAGTTCCGTCAGCAGTGCAGCCGGGACAGGGCAGACCGCTGCAGCAGAGACGGCCACGCTTCCGATTATTCCGACAGAAGAGATCCGTGAGGCGCTTCCGGAATATGTGGAAGTAGGAAACTGGGCGCAGGCAGATGATGGAAGCTGGACGTTCAAGGACGAGGACGGCGAAACGTATACGAACCGTTGGGCGGCGGTGTATAATCCTTATGCTCAGACGGATGCCGCGGATGCTTTTGACTGGTTCCGTTTCGATGAGACAGGTCATCTGATCACAGGATGGTATGAGGATCCGACAGACGGCAACACCTACTATATGAATCCGGCGTCGGATGGCACGCAGGGACGCATGATGACCGGCTGGGTAGTGATTGATGGTAAGGAATATTACTTCAACCCCAGCTCCGACGGTGCCAGAGGCAGGATGTTCAGGAATGAGATGACTCCGGACGGACATTTCGTGGGACCGGACGGCGCGAAGATCAGCTGAAACAGGATTTGAAATGAAAGAATGATTGGCTCTGCTTGTAAAAGTTTCGTCAGATTTCAGTGCTTATAATTTGAGTATACCCTGCCAAAAGCATGTTTTGGCAGGGTATTTTTTGGCGCGGCTTGTTTTTTTATAAAAGATATGATATGATAGCCCCCGTACCAAGGTCGCGGAAAACCGGATTTTGTCAGCAGGAGCCGGGATTTTTCGCAAAACAGGGCGGTGAGTTCGAGACCTTCCTCACCTAAAACAAAACTAAAGGAGAATGTACCATGAAAAAAGCAAAAAACGGGGCCGTATATTTTATGGTCCAGGCTGCGGCGATCGCGGCCATCTATGTCGTAGTGACGGGAATGATCGCGCCCATTGCGTTTGGGCCGATCCAGTTCCGCATCTCGGAGGCGCTGTGCGTGCTGCCTTATTTTACGCCGGCCGCGATTCCGGGCGTGACCATCGGGTGCCTCCTGTCCAATACGCTGTTTGGTTCAGCGGCGCCGGACATTGTATTCGGTACGCTGGCTACGCTGATCGGGGCGGCGGGATCCTGGGCACTGCGGAAGAATAAATGGATGGTGTGCGTGCCGCCGATTTTGTCCAACGCGGTGATTATACCATGGGTGCTGCGCTACGCCTACGGCGCGGAGGAACTGATTCCGGTGATGATGGCGACGGTAGGGATCGGAGAGATTCTGGCCATCGGCGTGCTGGGAAATCTTCTGCTGGCGGCGCTGGAGAAATATCGCGGGATCATTTTCGGGCGTGAAAGCGCGGCGGCGTATAAACCATAAGATCGGCCGGCGGCGCTGTGGTTTACATAAAAATTGTGCGCCGAAGCGGCGTATGGCAAAAACAGAATATAAAAGACGTTATGGATTCAGGCGGCGGAAGACAGTTCTGCCGCCTTTTTATGGGCAGATAACGGATGTTGGCGGCGGCTGCGGGTGCGCAGTACCGGAAGATGCGCAGACACCCGCCCGGCAAACGGCGGCAAGGGCCGAAGGAAAAAGATGCGGCTGAAAAATATTGTCGGTGACAGGCTGTTTGTATTATAATAAATAATGAAGAAGAAAGCATTGACTTTGTGTTCAAAAAGCGGTAAAAGTAAGGAAGTTTAAGTCGAAAAGGTGGGGCATTATGTATCAGATCAATTTTGATAAACCGGAACACGTGCATTTTATCGGCATCGGCGGGATCAGCATGAGCGGGCTGGCGGAGATATTGCTGGACGAGGGATTTACGGTGTCCGGGTCCGACGCGCATCGTTCGGAGCTGACGGAGCTTCTGGAGCGGAAGGGTGCGGCGGTGTTTTACGGGCAGCAGGCGTCCAACATCATCGACGGCATCCGGGTGGTCGTTTATACGGCGGCGGTTCATCCGGATAATCCGGAGCTGATGGAGGCGGAGAGAAAAGGGCTGCCGATTCTGACCAGGGCGGAGCTTCTGGGCCAGATGATGAAAAATTACCGCTATGCGATCGGGATCGCGGGGACCCATGGGAAGACGACAACCACCTCGATGGTGACGGAAATATTGCTGGCGGCGGACGCGGATCCGACCGTGACCGTAGGAGGGATCCTGAATTCGATCGGGGGCAATTTCCGCCTGGGCCGGTCGGAGATTTTTGTGACGGAGGCCTGCGAATATACAAACAGTTTTCTGTCATTTTTCCCGAATATGGAGATTATCCTGAATGTGGAGGAGGATCATCTGGATTTCTTCAAGGATATCGAGGATATTCGGGCCTCTTTCCGGAAATTCGCGGAGAAGGTGCCGGAGGACGGTCTGGTGATCATCAATGCGGATACGGATTGCTGGGAGCAGATCGTGGAAGGGCTGAAATGCCAGGTGATCACTTATGGCAGGAATCCTGCGGCGGACTATCAGGCGGAGAATATTTCCTTTGACGAATATGTGCGGGGCAGCTTTGAGGCGGCCGCGGACGGTGAGAAGCTGGGCCGGGTTACGCTGAATGTGCCGGGAGAACATAATGTTTACAATGCTTTGGCGGCGATTGCCCTCTGCCGCGCGCTGGGCGTGGATATGAAAACGATCCGGAAAGGACTGGAGCATTTTACCGGCGCGGACCGGCGATTTGAGAAAAAGGGAGAGGTATGCGGCGTGACGGTTATTGACGATTACGCCCATCATCCCAGGGAGATCGCGGCGACACTGGCGGCGGCGCGGCGTTATCCCCACCGGAAACTGTGGTGCGTGTTCCAGCCGCATACGTATACGAGGACGAAAGCGTTCCTGGATCAGTTCGCGGAAGCGCTGTCGGCGGCGGACGAGGTGATATTGGCGGACATCTACGCGGCCAGGGAAACGGATACGCTGGGGATCAGTTCCGGGGATATTGCGGAGAGGATCGAGGCGCTGGGGACCAGAGCGCATTACCTGGGGAGCTTCGACGAAATTGAAAAATTTATTTTGGAAAATTGTGTTCACGGGGACCTGTTGATAACTATGGGCGCCGGAGATATTGTAAAAGTGGGAGAAAATTTGCTTGGGATATAATTTATCCACATTATCCACATAGTTTTCAACAGAATTTTGAGGAAAACTATGTGGATTTTTTAATTTACATAATTGGATTATCCACAGGTCCGGGGATGATGATTTTATATGGAAAATCGCCGGTTTCGACAAATTTTGCGGGGTTATGTAGACCAATTGTCCACATTATCCACATTATCCACATAGGGCGGAGTGGGAGAAGCGCCCCTATTTTCTTTTTAAAAAAGATGTGGTATGATAGGAGAAGAGAGAAAAGACGGGGTGAGAAGCGATATGAAGAGCAGCTTTACGATACAGGCCACGCAGGTGGCGAATGAGTTTATCGATCACTATATGGCGGCGGCCAACGGCGAATATGTGAAGGTGTACCTGTATTTGCTGCGGCACCAGGACCGGGCGGTGACGGAGATCGAAATTGCGGACGCGCTGAACGATACCGAGTCGGATATCCGCAGGGCGATCGCTTACTGGGAGCGGCTCGGCGTGCTTCTGAGCAGACGGAAAGAGGAAACGGACGCCGCGGACCGGCCGGATACGAAAAGCGCTTCTTCGGAAGAAAGGCGGGAGGGCGGTTTAGGGGCCGCCGGTTCCGGCATACCGGGGAAAAATACGCTTCCCGCTGCGGCGGAAACGCCAGAAAAGAGGGCGGATCCCGGAATATCCGGGGCGGCCGCGGAGACAGGGACGCGTGCGGTGAAGAAAGCTGCGGAAACCGCAAAGACCGGCGGTTCCGGGACAGCCGGCGAGTCGGAGGGCAGCTCTGTTTCTTCTGCCGTGGCCGCATCCAGGATTCCCGCGGAACGGCCGTTTTATACCCCGGAGCAGGTAAAGAAACTGTCTGATGAGGAGGAAGAATTCACTCAGCTTCTCTACATAGCCCAGAAATATCTGAATAAAGTATTTACGCCGAGAGAATGCGAAGTATTCGCCTATCTGTATGACGGTCTGCGCATACCGGGGGAGCTTCTGGAATATCTGGTGGAATACTGCGTGCAGGGCGGCCATACCAGCATCCGCTACCTGGAGACGGTGGGCATCAACTGGCATGAGAGAGGCATTCATACGGTGGAGATGGCCAAGCAGTACACTTCCTCCTGCTCGTCGGAAGGGTTTGCGGTGATGCGGGCGTTTGGGTTAAGCGACCGGCGGCCGGGCGATTCGGAGATGGAGATGATCCGCCGGTGGTTTAAGGAATGGGGCTTTACGAAAGAGCTGGTGCTGGAGGCCTGCAGCAGGACGCTGAAAGCCACGAACAAGCCCAGCTTTGCCTACGCGGACAAGATCCTGATGGAATGGAAGAAAGCGAAGGTCCGCACGATGGAGGATCTGCAGCGGCTGGATGCGCAGCGCGCCGCATCCGGCGGCGACGGCGGACAGCAGGGGTCCTCCCCCAATGGTTTCGCCGGGCGGCAGCCGGCCGGACAGGGACAGAACTCCGCGGGCGCGGGCCGGACGGCGGTACCGGGCGGCAAGGGCGGCAGCAGGAACCGGTTCCATAATTATGAACAGAGGGACACGAATTATGACGCTCTGGCGCTTAAGCAGTTAAAAGAGCGCCTGGGCGGACAGCAGACCGCCGATGGTGGGAAGTAAGGAGGTCATATGTCGTTAAGCAATTCGCAGTATCAGGCCATCATGAGGATTTATAATGAGCGGCAGTATCAGGACAAGCACGATCTGGATGTGCGGAGACAGGAGATCTACGGGGCGCTTCCGGAGGTAAAGCAGCTGGAGGACGAGCTGGCGTCCTGGGCGGTCACGTGCGCAAAACGTCTTCTGGATGGAGATACGGCGGCCATGGAAGCGATGCGGACCCGCAGAGAGGCGCTGAGCCGCCGGAAAAAAGAGCTTTTGCTGGCCCATGGCTATGCGGAGGACGCTTTGGAGATGCGGTACCATTGTCCGGAATGTCAGGATACGGGGTATGCGGACGGGCGGAAATGCCGCTGCTTTATGAAAGAGCAGGTGAAGCTCCTTTACGCCCAGTCCAATATCGAGGACATACTGGCGCGGGAGAATTTCTCTACGTTCTCGTTTGACGTCTACGACGACAGGGAGCTGATCCCGGAGCTGGGGATGACCGTGGCCGATTATATGAAACGGGTCTGGGACTGGTGCCATGATTACGTGGAAAATTTTGAGAAAGAAGCGGGGAGCCTGCTTTTTACCGGCGGCGTGGGCGTTGGCAAGACGTTCCTGACCAACTGCATCGCCAAAGAGCTGATCGACCGTTTCCAGTCGGTGATCTATCTGTCGGCCAATGACCTGGTGGACGTATTCTCCAGGAACAAATTTCATTATGAGACAGAGGAAGAGATGCGGGATATGTACCAGTATCTGCTGGACTGCGATCTGCTGATCATTGATGATCTGGGGACGGAACTGAACAACAGTTTCGTGTCCTCGCAGCTTTTCTACTGCATCAATGAGCGGCTGGTCCGCAAAAAAGGCACGATCATTTCCACGAATCTTTCCGTCGGCATGATCCGCGACACCTATTCGGACCGCGTATCGTCCCGGCTTATCAGCGGATATGAAATCATCCCTTTGTACGGGGATGATCTCCGGACAAAAGGCAGAATATAATCTTGACGAAACCGCTGCGGAATGGTATAAAGAATACGTCGGGGACTGGCACAAACAGCATATGGAGGAAAACATGATATACGAGGAAAAGACCATTGAGACGATTCCGGTGGGTCCATTGGGACTGGTTCCGCTTCGCAGTATCAGGGATCTGGGAGAAAAGGTGAATGATTATCTGGTCACCTGGAGACATGAGAGGGAAAGTGAGCACAAATCGACCATTGCTTTTGCGGGCTATCAGAGAGATTCTTATATCATCGAGAGCCGCACGCCCCGGTTTGGTACGGGGGAAGCGAAAGGAACGATCGAGGAATCCATCCGCGGAGATGATTTATATATCATGGTGGATGTCTGTAACTATAGTCTGACCTATTCGCTGTGCGGACAGATCAATCATATGTCTCCGGACGATCATTTCCAGGATCTGAAGAGAGTGATCGCGGCGGCGGCAGGCAAGGCCCGCAGGATCAATGTGATCATGCCGTTTTTGTACGAAGGGCGCCAGCATAAGCGTTCCGGCAGAGAGTCGCTGGACTGCGCGCTGGCTCTGCAGGAGCTGGCCAATATGGGCGTAGAGAATATCATTACCTTTGACGCCCATGACCCGCGTGTGCAGAATGCGATCCCGGAGATCGGTTTTGAGACGGTGACGCCGATCTATCAGTTCATCAAATATCTTCTGAAAGAGGAAAAGGAGCTGCAGATCGACAGCGACCATATGATGGTGATCAGCCCGGACGAGGGCGGCATGAGCCGCGCCGTATATTTCGCCAATGTTCTGGGACTGGATATGGGCATGTTCTATAAGCGCCGCGATTATACCAGGATCGTAAACGGCCGCAACCCGATCGTAGCTCATGAGTTCCTGGGTTCCGACGTGGAAGGCAAGGACGTGCTGATCATTGACGATATGATCTCCTCGGGCGAGAGCATCCTGGATGTGGCGAAAGAACTGAAACGCAGAAAAGCCAGAAAAGTATTTGCCTGCGCGACCTTTGGGCTGTTTACCAACGGACTGGGGCAGTTTGACAAATATTATGAGGACGGACTGCTTGACCGGATGCTGACGACGAACCTGGTGTACCAGACGCCGGAGCTTCTGTCCAAGCCTTATTATATCAATGTGGATATGAGCAAATATATTGCGCTGATCATAGACAACCTGAACCACGACGCGTCTCTGAGCGAGCTGCTGAGCCCGACCAAGAGGATCAACCGCCTTCTGACGTCGTATCGCAGTCAGTATGGGGCGGCGAAAAACGGACGGTCTTGACGACAGCCGGGACTGACCGGATGTTTTGCCGGGCGCGAAGAACGGCCGGTCATAAGAGACGGGCCGCCTAAGCGTTCGCCGAACGGGGCAGAGTGAAGATAAATTCCGTCCCGACCCCTTCGGTGCTGACCACGTCGATGGTCTCGCCGTGATTCTGAATGATTTCTTTTACGATCGATAAACCCAGACCTGTCCCCTTTTTATCTTTTCCGCGGGACAGGTCTGTTTTGTAGAACCGTTCCCAGATTTTCTTCAAACTGTCGCGGGGGATGCCGATGCCGGTGTCTTTCACGGAAATGAATACCTTTTCGTACCGGATCGAGGTCTGGATGAAGATGGTGGAATCCGGATGGCTGAATTTGATGGCATTGTCGATCAGATTGTAAAGCACCTGCTGGATCTCGCCCAGGTCTGCGTATACCATGGTGGAGGGCTCGGAGAAGGTCAGGTCCAGAATGATGTTTTTGGCGTTGCAGGTCCCCTCGAAGCTGGCGGCCGTGTCCTTGATCACCCGGTTGATGTCGAAATCACTGCGGGAAAGCTGGCCTTTCTGATCCAGGGAATTTAAGGTCAGAAGCCCCTGGGTCAGTTTGTTCAGGCGCTCTGTCTCCGAGATCACCAGATGCAGGTATTTATCCTGGAGCTCCGGCGGGATCGTGCCGTCCAGAATGGCCTCCAGATACCCCTTGATGGAAGTCAGGGGAGAACGGAAGTCGTGGGAGACATTGGCGATAAATTTTTTCTGGTACTCGTCCCCTTTATCCAGTTTGTCCGACATATAATTCAGCGTAAGGGCCAGATAGCCCATTTCGTCCTGAGTGTGCAGACTCAGCCGGTGCTTCAGGTGTCCCTCCGCGTACTGATTCGCGGCTGCAGTGATTTTTTTCAGCGGAAAATAGACCGTCACGGTGAACACCAGAAGGATGATCAGGGACAGCCCGAACACGATGCAGAAAGTGATATAAAGGATGTTCAGGACCTGGTCGCGGATATGGACGATCTCGCTGATAGGCAGGTGGATCAGCACGTATCCGTGGGTCATGTAATTGCCCGTAATGGGCGCGCAGACGCTGAGAACTCGTTCGCCGAAGCTGTGATTGTAATCGCCTACGTAATAGTTCTGGTTGCCGGTGAAGGTGGGGTCAAAATTTTCAATCTGCATGGAGACTCTGGCCCCCTGCACGCTGTCCTCAACGACGGTTCCCTGATTATCGATGATCCAGATCTCCGTGCGCAGGTAGGTCGAGACCGCTTCCACCAGGGCCTGCGTGTCCTCCTGGGCTGGCGCGAAACCCCGGTAGATGCGGCTGTAGCGGGACGCCAGCAGGTTCGCCTCATCGTAAAGGGATTCCGCCCTGGTGGACAGAAGCAGACGGTACGTCCAGCTGGAAGATACCGTGGCGATGACGAGAAAGCTTAAAGTACCGAATACCAGGTATCCCAGGATGAATTTGTAGTAAAGAGAGTGCCATTTGTTCAATGCTTCACCTCAAATTTGTAGCCGATGCCCCAGACCGTGGAAAGGGCCCAGTGTTCGTTGTCTTTGATCTTCTCGCGGAGCCGCTTGATATGTACGTCCACGGTGCGGGTGTCGCCAATGTATTCGTAGCCCCAGATGTGGTCCAGCAGCTGTTCCCTGGTGAAAACCTGATTGGGGGAGGACGCCAGGAAATAGAGCAGTTCCAGTTCTTTCGGGGGCATGTCCACGGAACGGCCCTTGTAGGTGACCGAATAATTGGTCAGGTTGACGATCAGGTTCGGATATTCCACATAATTGCCCTGCTGGTCTGCGCTCGGGGCCGGTACTGCCGCGGACGGGGCCGCCTGATAACGGCGCAGCACGGCTTTGACCCTGGCGACCAGCTCTTTGGAATCGAACGGTTTGATCATATAATCGTCGGCCCCCAGCTCCAGCCCCAGCACCTTGTCGAAGATCTCCCCTTTGGCGGAGAGCATGATGATGGGCACCTGGGAGGAGGTGCGCAGCTCCCGGCAGACCTGGTAGCCGTCGATGCCGGGAAGCATCAGATCCAGTAATATGATATGCGGGCGGAAGATCGGGAATATTTTCAGCGCTTCCTCGCCGTCCAGTACGATCCTGGTTTCGTAGCATTCCTTGGTCAGATAGAGGGATATAAGCTCCGCAATGTTGGCGTCGTCGTCTACGATCAGGACTCTTTGTTTTTCAGCCATGAATCAATCTCCTTTTTGCTATTTAAATGTTACGATGGTCACGCCGGTATCGCCCTCGCCGAACTCTCCCAGGCGGAATTCCTGAACATAATTCAGGCGCTTCAGGCGTTTGTGGACCGCGCTGCGCAGTGCGCCGGTCCCGCGGCCGTGAACGACCCGGACCTGCGGCAGATGGGCCAGATAGGCGTCGTCCAGGTATTTGTCCAGGAGCGGGATCGCCTCGTCGGTGGTTTTGCCGATCAGGTTGATCTCCGGAGAAACGGTCAGGGACTTGGACATTTTGATGCTGCCGGAGCCGGTGTTATGGCTGCCGGACGCGCCGGTCCGTCCGCCGCCGGTCCGGATGCCGGAGGCGCCGCCTGTGCCGTCAGGGCCGGTGATCGTGGCCTCGTCGATCAGTTCCAGGTCCTTGATATTTACCTGGGAGCGGAGGATCCCCATCTGAACGAACAGGTCGCCCTTGGCGTTGGGCAGGCTGCTGACGGTTCCGTTGAGATTTAAGGACAATACTTTTACCGCGTCGCCGACGCGGATGGTTTTCGGGGAAATGGTCTTTCTGGGGCCTTTTGTTTTCACAGCCAGTTTGTCGTCCACCTGGCTGAGCTGATCCCGCAGTCTGGCGCGCTCAGCCTCCAGTTCTTTGCCTGCGCCGGAAGACGCGGCCAGCCGGTTGATGTTTTTGATGGTCTGATCGGCGGTTTCCTTTGCCTCTCTCAGGATGCGCTGGGCCTCCTCCTGGGCCTGACGGATCACTTTGTCCTTTTTCTCGTCTAAACGCTCTTCCTTCTGGGAAAGACGCTCCCGCAGTTTGGCGGCCTCTTCTTTATAAGCCGTGGCCTCCTCGCGCTCTTTTTCGATCAGGACGCGGCTTTCCTCCAGATGGGCCAGCAGATCTTCAAAAGTCTCGTCGTTGGCCTCCAGATGGCTCTTCGCGTCCTCGATAATGAAATCCGGCAGCCCCAGCTTTCTGGAGATTGCGAACGCGTTGCTTTTGCCGGGAATGCCGATCAGCAGGCGGTAAGTGGGCTGGAGATTCTCGACGCTGAATTCGCAGCAGGCGTTTTCCACGCCGGGCGTAGTCAAAGCGTAGACCTTCAGTTCGCTGTAATGGGTCGTGGCCATGGTCCGGCATTTCATATTGTGCAAAAAGTTCAGGATCGAGATCGCCAGCGCGGCGCCTTCGGTCGGGTCGGTGCCGGCTCCCAGCTCGTCAAACAGGCACAGAGAATAAGTGTCCGCTTTTTCCAGGATGGACACGATATTCGTCATGTGGGCGGAAAACGTGCTCAGGCTCTGCTCGATGCTCTGTTCGTCGCCGATGTCCGCGAAAACCTCGTCGAACACGGCCAGCTCGGAACCGTCGAACGCCGGGATGTGAAGGCCCGCCTGGCCCATGAGCGTAAACAGGCCCACGGTCTTCAGAGAAACCGTTTTGCCGCCGGTATTGGGTCCGGTGACGACCAGCAGGTCGAACTCGCGGCCCAGGTGGATATTGATCGGCACCACTTTGGAAGGATCCAGAAGCGGATGCCGGCCTTCTTTGATATTCAGATACCGTTCGGTATTGAAACGCGGTTCGCTGCCGTTGTAATGGCGGGACAGGGCCGCCTTGGCGAAAATGAAGTCCAGCCGCGCCAGGATTGCCTGATTTTGCCGGATCGCCTCGATATGGGGAGCGGTCAGGTTGCTCAGCTCCGCCAGAACCGCTTCGATCTCTTTCTTTTCCTGCAGTTCCAGCTCGCGCATCTGATTGTTCAGCTGCACGACGGCCAGCGGTTCGATGAACAGTGTGGAACCGGTGGCGGACTGGTCGTGGATCATGCCCTGGACCTGGGATTTATGCTCTGATTTTACCGGCAGACAATAGCGCCCGTCCCGCATGGTAACGACGGCGTCCTGCAGGTAGCTGCGGTTGGAATTCAGAAGAGAATTCAGCTGATTGCGGATCTTTTCGGCGATAGAGCGCATGGAGCGGCGTACTTTCCGGAGACCGGGACTGGCGTCGTCGCTGATCTCTTCCTCTGAAAGGATGCAGCGCTGGATCTCGTTGTTCAGCAGCGTCAGAGGCTCCAGCAGCCGGAACATCTCTTCCAGCGAGTCCGGCTGGAACTGATCGGAATCCTCGTGGCGGCCGTATTCTCTGGCACGGGCGGCGATGGTCAGCATGGAACTGATCGAAAGCAGCTCCACGATCGAAAGCGTGCTGCCGATCTCCAGCCGTTTCAGGGAAGCGCCCGTATCCTTCAGACCCGTAAACGTGAGTCTGCCTTTGAGGCGCACGCGGTTCAGGGCGTCAGAGGTCTCGGTCTGCGCCAGGGTGATCTGTTCGATCTCAGTGAAAGGCTCCAGGGCCTGACATTGCTCACGGCCCAGCGGCGAAGTCGCGTATTCGCAGAGCTGGGAAATGATCTTGTCATATTCCAGGGTTTTTAATGCTTTTGCGTTCATATATCAGGTATCCTCCACAGGGGGTCATAGCCGGTTTATTAGGTAAATGCGGATGCAGGACGGACCGCGATGGGCCGCCTGTAAAAACAGTATACCATAAATCCCGCGCTTACGCTCTATATTTTTATTAATTTTTGTGTAAGATATGAAAATCTGCCCGGATTTCAGAGAAAATAATAGGCATTATTCGGCACAGGCGGGCGAGTTATGAGGAAAAGACCGTGAAAAATACGGTTTCGCTTGCATAATTGGCAGTCTGAATCTATAATAAAGATAGGTCTCTGAAAGGGGGATACGTATGTCGGATAAAGCGGGTTCCGCGCAGGAGCCGGAGAAGAAACGAGCTTTTATTCGAGAAAAAGTTGCGAAGCCGCCGAGGACGAGGAGGCAGATGTTAGGGAGAATGTTTGCCTGTGTAGTTCTTGCGATCGTGGGCGGCGTTGCGGCGGGGACGAGTTTTGCGGTGGTCAGCCCGTTAGCGAAGCGTTATCTGGAGCCGACGACAGTGGAACCGACGATACCAGTGATGATACCCACAGATGTGGAGACGACGCCTGAGGCGACTACGACGGCGGCTCCGGAACCGACGACAGAAGCGACAACTGAGGAGACGACAGAAGAGACGACGGAGCCGGAGACAGAACCGATCGAGGATATCCTGCAGACGGCATTGGAACAGTACAGATATTCGATCGACGATCTGAATTCCCTTGGGTCCGCCCTGAGGGGCGTGGTTTTGGCGGCCGATAACAGCATCGTGACCGTCCATTCGGTGCGCGAAGAGAGGGACTGGTTCGACAATCCGCTGGAGACGACGGGCCTGTATGCGGGAGCGATCATTGCCAATACGGAAGCGGAGGTTCTGATCCTGACGCCGGCGACGGCGGTGGAGGACGCGGATTCCCTGCGGGTCACGTTCAGCGACGGCGCGGAGGCGGAATGCGTGATCCGGCAGACGGACGGGATCACAGGCATGGCGGTCATCAGCGTGGATTATGAAAATCTGGAGGAAAGCACCGGCGAATGGGTCCGGGCGCTCCGGCTGGGCAATTCCTATGTGGCGCGTCAGGGCGAGATCGTCATAGCGATGGGCGCGCCGTCTGGGGCGGCACATTCCATTTCCTACGGAGTCATTTCCTATATACTCCGCAATGTGCAGGTGGCGGACGGCGTCACCAGGCTTTTATATACGGATGCGGCCGGAGACGCGGCGGCAGGAACATTTTTGATCAATACTTCCGGAGAAATGATCGGCTGGCTGACGGACGATTACGACGGCAATGGGATGCGGGTAGCAATGGCGATTTCCGATTATAAGGCGATCCTGGAGAAGCTGTCCAATGGGATCGCGCCGCCGTATCTGGGCGTCCTGGGGCAGGAGGTCAGCGCTTCCATGCAGGCGAGCGGGATGCCCAGGGGCGTCTATGTGGTGGAATGCCGCAGGAACGGCCCGGCCTATAACGCGGGGGTTCAGAGCGGGGACATCATTACGAAAATCGGTGAGAAAAACATCGAGACGATGTCGGATTATCAGATAGGCGTAGGACAGCTCCGGGAAGGCGATCCGGTAACGGTTGTGGTTCAGCGCCGGGGAGCCGACGAATATATTGAATTAGAGTATCAAGCGATCGTGGGAGCCAGGTAATATGCCTGGCTTCTGTAAAAAAAGGACGCGACGGCGGAAAATTCAGACAGCGGAGGGCAGAGATGAAGTATATTGATACATTAAAAGAGGGTATGAGGATCTCGGAAGTGTATTTGTGCAAGAGCAAGCAGCTCGCTCAGACAAAAGCCGGAAAAGACTACGGTAATCTGGTTCTCCAGGATAAGACCGGCGCCATCGACGCCAAGATCTGGGACCTGACCTCGCCGGGCGTAAACAGCTTTGACGCTTTGGATTATGTGCGCGTGGACGCGGACGTCACATTGTTTCAGGGGAGTTTCCAGCTGAACGTCCGCCGCATCCGCAGGGCGGACGAGGGGGAATATATCCCGGAAGACTATCTGCCCGTCAGCAGCAGGGACATTGATAAAATGTATGAGCAGCTTCAGGCCTATGCGCATTCCATTAAAAACCCGTATCTGAACCGGCTGGCGGAATCCTTTTTTGTGGAAGACGAGGCCTTTGCCAAAGCGTTTAAATTTCACAGCGCGGCCAAAAGCGTTCACCATGGGTTCGTGGGCGGACTGCTGGAGCACACCCTGAGCGTCGTGGGCATCTGCAATTATGCGGCGAAGAATTATCCGGAACTGAACCGGGATCTGCTTCTGTGCGCGGCCATGTTCCATGACGTAGGGAAGCTGCGGGAGCTGTCGGTGCTGCCGGAGAATGATTATACGGACGACGGCCAGCTTCTGGGCCATATCGTGATGGGCGCGGAGATGGTAGGCGAGCGGATCCGCACGATTCCCGGGTTTCCGCCCCGGCTGGAGACGGAACTGAAGCACTGCATCCTGGCCCACCACGGCGAACTGGAATTCGGCTCGCCGAAGAAACCGGCGCTTTTGGAGGCGCTGGCGCTGAGCTTCGCTGATAATATGGACGCAAAGATGGAGACGATGATCGAGGCCCTGCGCAGCGGCGGCGACAATAAGGGCTGGCTGGGATATAACCGCTTTTTGGAGACTAATCTGCGAAAAACGACTCCGCAGGACTGCGAATGTTTCCGGGGACAGGGGATTTTTGACCGGTAGCCGGAAACGCGGTGAATTAACATGCGAAAAGGCTGCCATCCCGTAGGTTTGACCTTGCGTCGTGGCAGCCTTTTGCGTTGCATATGAGAGATAAAGGTATGTTGGCGTCTATGTAAAAAGCAGCGTGCTTGAGTTTTTTGTCGGGGCCGGCGATGGTATGCGCCATCCATGCCGGCCTCATGATCAGAAGTATCTTCTGCCGAATCAGTCTGCCGCTCCCTTCCTTGTGTTCCGTGCAGCAGATTGACTGTATGAAGTATCTCCCGGAAACAATTCTATCATAGCAGAGAATTGTGAATAGAGTTTGTTTATTCTATAAAAGAAGCGTAAAAATGATTAAGTTTAAATGGAAGAACCTTACGAATTGTTAAAAAAATAGCAAAGACAGCTGAAAGAATTAATGAAAGGCCGGCTGCCGGTACCGAGCAGCCGGGTCCCGTCATGCTGCCGCACCGCAAGACGGGGGGTATTGGAGCGAAAGAAAGAGGTATGGTCATGAATGTAGGAAAGAAGAACGATATCATTACCGTTAAAATCGAAGATTTGTCGGAGGACGGTTCCGGTATCGGCAGGCTGGACGGATATATCTGGTTCATCAAAGACGCGGTGATCGGCGATACCGTAGAGGCGGCGATCATGAAAAGGAAGAAATCCTACGGTTTCGCCAGGCTTCTGCGGGTGCTGGAGCCGTCGGATAAACGGACTGCGCCATTGTGTCCGGTGGCCCGCCAGTGCGGCGGCTGCCAGCTTCAGGCCATGACCTACGAAGAAGGGCTGCGTTTTAAGGAAAATAAAGTATTCAACCACCTGAAACGCATCGGCGGGTTCGAAAATCTGCGCTTTGCGGATGCAGAGGATGAAGGGGCGGACCGGACGGAGGACGGCGCCATTCCGTTCTATAGGATCATGGGCATGGAAAATCCCTGGCGTTACCGCAACAAGGCCCAGATTCCCTTTGGCCTGAACCGGGACGGCGAAATCGTGACCGGCTTTTACGCCGGCCGTACCCACGCGATCATTGAGCAGGAAGATTGTTTGCTGGGAGCAGAAGAAAACAGCCGCATTCTGGCGATCATCAAAGACTATATGCGCGAAAACCACATCCGCCCCTATGAGGAGGAGACTCATCAGGGCCTGGTCCGCCATGCGCTGATCCGCAAAGGATTCCGCACCGGCCAGCTGATGGTGTGCCTGATTATCAACGGCAGGAAACTCCCAGCCGCGGACCGGCTGGTATCGGCCCTGCGCGAATTGGACGGCATGACCAGCATTTCCTATTGTATCAATACGGAGCAGACCAATGTGATCCTGGGACATGAGATCGTGAATTTGTATGGGCCGGGATATATTACCGATTATATCGGAAATGTAAAATACCGGATTTCGCCCCAGTCCTTTTACCAGGTGAATCCGCGCCAGACGGAGAAACTCTACGGTACGGCGCTGGAATACGCAGGACTGACGGGGACGGAAACCGTGTGGGATCTTTACTGCGGCATCGGGACCATTTCCCTGTTCCTGGCGCAGAGGGCCGGACAAGTCTATGGCGTGGAGGTCGTGCCCCAGGCGGTGGCCGACGCCCGGGAGAACGCCCGCCTGAACGGCCTTGACAATGTGACATTTTTTGAGGGGAAGGCCGAGGAGGTATTGCCGCGCGAGTTCGGGGAAAATCACATTCACGCAGACGTGGTCGTGGTGGACCCGCCCCGCAAGGGCTGCGATGCCGCCTGCCTGGATACCATCGTGAAAATGGCCCCGTCGCGGGTGGTGTATGTGAGCTGCGATTCCGCCACGCTGGCGCGGGACCTGCGGTACCTCTGTGACCGCGGGTATGAGGTCAGGAAGGTGAGGTGCTGCGATATGTTTGGGTGGACGGGGCATGTAGAAACCGCCGTTTGTTTGAGCAGACAGAAGTCAAACGATGTGACCGGGAGCGGGGCGGAGTTAAAATAACCGAAACCCGTCCCGCTGCTGAGAAGAAAGCCCGTTATGAGGAAATCAAGGAATATGTGCGGGAAAAATTTGGAAGGAAGGTCAGCCGCTTGTATACCGCACAGGGATAAACGCAAGTGCAGGATTATTGAGAGAGAGTTATAATAAACCGAAATCAGAGAGCGCTAAACAGCTCCAATACTCACCTGAGAAAGAGGCGGCAACCAGGGCAGCGCTGCAATATTTCAAGATGATATAACCGTGCACGCATAGCATAGGAGAGTTCTATGATTCAAATGAAATTTGTAACCAAAGAACCGATCAATAAAGGCTGGTCATGCGATCGAAAATATTGTGTGGTAACCGCTGACGGTACAAAATATCTTTTGCGGATTACGCCCCAAGAGAAAAGCGCAGGCCGTGCGGACATGTTTCGTATGCAGCAGGAGGTTGCGGCGCTGGATGTTCCCATGTGTAGACCTGTTGAGTTCGGCGCCTGTGAAGATGGTGTATATATGATTCAAACGTGGATCGACGGGGACGACGCGGAGAGCGTGATCCCTTCCTTACCGGATACCGAGCAATACATATATGGGTTGGAAGCCGGACGTATTTTGCGGAAGATCCATTCGATACCGGCGCCGGAAACGCAGGAGGACTGGGAAAGCCGCTTCAACCGGAAGATGGACGGAAAGATCCGGAAATATATGGAATGTCCGATCCATTATGAAAACGGACAGGCGTTCATCGATTACATACAGAAAAACCGCCATTTGCTGAAAGACCGGCCGCAGGTTTTCCAACACGGCGATTATCATATCGGCAATATGATGATCGACCGGGACGGAAAATTGCAGATCATTGATTTTGACCGGTATGATTTTGGCGATCCGTGGGAGGAGTTTAACCGCATCGTATGGTGCGCCCAGAAATCCCCGCTCTTTGCGTCCGGCATGGTGAACGGTTATTTTGACGGCGATGTTCCGCTGGAATTCTGGAAGCTGCTTGCCCTGTATATAGCGAGCAACACGCTTTCTTCTGTATACTGGGCGATCCCGTTCGGACAGGATGAAATA
>CANQUA010000046.1 GCA_947626915.1 uncultured Lachnospiraceae bacterium | reverse complement strand
AACAGATAGAGCGCCTCTGTTCCGGAATAAGCACGGATTACCGCATAGCCCTCATTTTCTAATATTTCAGATAAGGCGTCTCCGATCATCAAGCAAAAGTGTATTATACAACACTTTGTGATGTTGCAGGAAATCCAAAAGTTTGGATTTGTTGCACCCACTCCATTTGATCGACAGCTTTGAGTGCCTCCGTCACATTCTCCTGCTTTGCCATAGCTGGGATAATGCGGGCCAGCCGCTCGTTGCAGGACTGGTCGATTTCCGAGAGCTTATAACACCACCCGCTGTGCGGGTGCGCGGCGATTCTGCTGACGGACGGCGCTCTGCAAACGGAATGAGCGGCGGAGGCGATTTTACAAAAGTGTGTACGTTTTAAAAACACCATCAAAGGAGAACGCCATGGGAAGCGTTTCTGCGTGGCGCGTGCCTGCCGCTGCTTCTCCGGAAAAATTCCGGATTGTTAAATTAAATTTTATTGCAGGAGAAGTTTTTTTGCGTTAATAAAGTAGAAAAAACGCAGAAGGTCTTCGGAGAACTTCTGTTAAAATCAATCGGGAGGAACCAAAATGAATCATTTACTGAAAAAACGATTATGTATCATGCTCACCGCCTGTCTGCTGCTGGGCCTTTCCGCCTGCGGCAAAGGAAACGATGCAGACCACAATTCAACGGATGGCGAAACTATAAAGAATGAAGCCAGCCAGCCGGAAAAGAAGACGGAGGCGGACAGCACGGAGTATTCTTTACCGCCGAGACCGGAAGAGGCCTATGCACGGATCCTCTGGGCGGAAGAGAATTACTGCGCGTTCGTGGTGTTTGACGCTTTCCCGCAGAGAGGTGTCGTAAATGTGGATATGACACATCTTGAACACGTGGACGGAGACACCACTTATTACGCATACGCCCGGTCCGTATATGATGGAGTGACCAGAGAGAATGGAATATGGTATTTATGCATGTCCTTAGACGGATTCGACGATGTGCAGGACTACAGCAAATTCAATATTGAAATCACAGACACAGCGACGGGACATGAAAGAATAACGAACCTGACGGATCTGGAAATGATTACTCCGGAGGAGTATGAAACGCTTGGTCTTTTCTCTATGGACGGACATCCGGTAATCGCGCCTCCCTTCGGCATCTATGAGGCGAATGACTGTTTCGGCCTCCGGGCGAATTTTTATATCTTTGGAAAAGACGGTATCGAGGCAGAGAATTATACGGCGGAGCAGTTTCAGTTCTATTCCGGGGACGGCACGCCGCTGGCGGAACAATTTCCGGACAATACGTTTACCGTCGATATAGCCAGCCGCGAGGCGTACATTAATGATTATGAGGTAACGGCATTGTTTGAGCTCGCTTCCGGTCAATCGGTGGAAGAGATGGCAGAGCAGCTGCGTGCCTGCGCTCCCTATATGGTCTATACCGGCGCCAACGGCGATACATGGACTGCGCCGCTGATCCAGGAGGAAGAATAACGCGGACAGAAATGCAGCGAAATCACCGCACTGCCACAGAATGATTTGTTTTTAGCAAAATAAATTTTATCAATGGAGGAATCTGCGAGATGAAACACAATGTAAAAAAATGGTTATGCACGGCGCTTTCCGTCTGCCTGCTGCTTGCGCTTACTGCCTGCGGCGGCAAGGATGACGCCAAATCCGGAAACGGTACGAGCGCGTCCGTTACCGGAACTTCCGTTCAGAGCAAAGAAACGGAAAAAGAAAAGGACAGCGCAAGCGGCAGTACCGGCGAAGAGACGGCTCCCGGCGAGAAAACGTCATCCGGTCTCAAGGCGGAGGACGGTGTGTTCCACATAAAGACGGCGGAAGATCTCACCGCTTTTGCCCAGATGGTGATCGAGGACGAGACGGACGATGAATTTAAGGTTGTGCTGGACGCCGACATCGACATGTCCGGCGTAGAGTGGACGCCTATCCGGATGGAGGGGACGTTTGACGGGGCGGGCCACACGATTACGGGCCTTACTGCCGTAGGCGAGGACAGCCAGGCCATGTTTCATGAACTGGAGGGCGAACTTCGGGACCTTACGCTGGAGGACGTTCAGATAGAGTCTACGGAAGACTACGCGGCGGGGCTGGTCGTCAGCTTTACCGGCGTCATGGAAAATTGCTCTGTGAGCGGCACGGTGAAAGGATATGATGGCGCCGGAGGGATCGTCGAGGGCCTCTACAGCGGCAGCACCATCACCGGGTGCGTGAACAGGGCCGCGGTGGAGTCGGGATATTACGACGATCATGACTCTAAGTACAGGGGTTCTTCCGCAGGCATTGTCTCAAGGCTTAGGGGCACATCGGAACCCGCTGTGGTCACCGGGTGTGAAAACTACGGCACGGTGTTCGGCCTGTGTTACGGTGCAGGAATTACTGCCCAGGGCGACGGAAAAGAAGCATTGGTCTCAGAGTGCGTCAACTACGGAGAGATCAGCAGCGCCACAGAGACGGCTGGCATCACCTGCTTCGCCCCCTCAGGCACGATCATTGACAAGTGCGTCAACCGCGGCGCGCTTGCCGGCGTCGTCCTTGAGGACAGAAGAACCCTTGCGGGAATCACCGTCAGCGGCATCGTCAGCTCAACCAAATCCGCGGTCTTCAATTGCGCCAACCACGGCGACATCGACGCCGGAGGCGGACGGGCTTTCGGCATCTCCGGCAGCGCCGAAAGCATCGTGAACTGCTATACCACCGGCAGTATTTCTTCCGCGGCTGCGTCGGCCGTGGGCCATGCTTCTTCCGGCGCTTCGATCAATCTGTGGGATTTCGGGGACGGCGGTTCGGCTGCCGAAGCGACGCTTGAGGATCTCAACAAGACGGTGAACGATATCAACTCCGGAAATACGGACGAATATTTCTCCGGCACCTATTCAGACGCAGTCGACGATCTGGAAGAGCATCCGCTGAGCGCCTGGACGGCCGGTGCCGACGGGATCCCGAAGTTTGAGTGGGAGGAGTAACGGAGAAGAAGCGGGAGGCATGCAGATTTAAGGACAGGAGCCATGAAATCTTCCGCACTCAGGCGGTTACGGAATACCGTACGGCAATTTGAATGCGGCGTTTTAAGTCCGGCTCATGTGCCGTTTTGATCCGGCAGTTGCGGCGTGCCGCAGGCAAAAAGAAAGCAGATAAAAAGAAAAAATAAGCGGCAGGAATCCTCCCCCCCGGCGCCTGCATGTCCGGGCGGGTTTCCGCCGCTCATTTCAACAGTGAAAATGCGTCCCGCTTCTTTTGCCGGCTCGCTTCGCGGCAGCCGGCCGGTATCCGCGCAGATTTCAAGACACGGACAGCATTCCGGCGGAAGCAAAAGAAACGCGGACGCCGCTTCGTTTCATACCTTTGACCAATCTGATTCCTGCGGTTCTGCCGGAATGTCCGGCAGGTCTTCGGAAGAAGCGTCCGGACCAAGAATATTTTTCAGATGGATCTCGTACAGCTCCGGAGTGGGAAACGCGTGCTCGCTGTTGTCCATGTGAAATTCCATGATATCGGCTACGGAGCAGTTCAGGATCGTGCAAAGGATACCGATGGTATTGGTGGAAACGCACTCGTTGTGCTTTAAGCGGTTCAGCTGTCCCCGGCTGAAGCCGTAGTACGTGATCAGCCGGTACTGGCTGATCTTTTTCTCTTTCATGGTTCTCCATAAGGGTTTGTAAACAATCATCGTATCACCTCTTACCGGTATTATCCCAGCATTGCCGAAAATGGAAAATTCACCATATTTGGATAATAATGGAAAATCTATGGGAGTAGGTTCCGTTTCCTGCTTTTTCTTTTATTGCGTTTGACTTTGGGAGGGAAATCCGATATAATCAAGAGAAATGTGAACGGTTCCGCCGCGCCGTTCGCAAAGCCACGCTTACGCGCTTTCCGCCGCTGCGCGGCTGTCTTTGCTCATAAAATGGCGCTCCCTCCGTCGCCGGATAGGATGAAAAATTCGTGCGGGCACGATTTTCCATCAAATCAGACGGCTGGCTGAACGGTTACGCGTACATTTGTATTTAAGTGAATCCGTATTGACTTTCTGCGGACGGATGGTATAGAATAGGAAAAATATAAGAGAATGAAGGGATGCCGATTATGGATCAGAAATTGAAAGTTGGAGTGCTGGGCGCTACCGGCATGGTAGGCCAGCGTTTTATTGCGCTTCTGGAAAATCACCCGTGGTTTGAGGTTGTGTGCGTGGCGGCCAGCCCCCGTTCCGCCGGAAAGACCTATGAGGAGGCGGTCGGCGGCCGCTGGAAAATGGACACGCCGATGCCGGAGGCGGTGAAGAAGCTGACGGTTCTGAACGTCAACGAGGTGGAGAAGGTGGCCGCGGAGGCGGATTTTGTCTTCAGCGCCGTCGATATGACGAAGGAAGAGATCCGGGCGATCGAGGAGGCCTATGCCAAAACCGAAACGCCGGTGGTTTCCAATAACAGCGCCCACCGCTGGACGCCGGACGTGCCGATGGTGGTGCCCGAGATCAATCCGGAGCATTTTGCGGTGATCGGGTACCAGAAAAAACGGCTGGGAACGAAGCGGGGCTTTGTGGCCGTGAAGCCGAACTGCTCAATCCAGAGCTATGCCCCCGCGCTGACTGCGTGGAAAGAGTTTGAGCCGTATGAGGTGGCTGCCACTACCTATCAGGCGATCTCCGGGGCCGGGAAGACGTTTAAGGACTGGCCGGAAATGGTGGGAAACCTGATCCCCTACATCGGGGGAGAAGAGGAGAAGAGCGAGCAGGAACCTTTAAGACTCTGGGGCAGAGTGGAAAACGGCGTTATCGTCAAGGCCCGGGAGCCGGTGATCACCTGCCAGTGCCTGCGCGTGCCGATCTTAAACGGCCACACGGCGGCGGTTTTTGTGAAATTCAGGAAAAAGCCTTCGAAGGAGCAGCTGATCGAAAAGCTGCGGACGTTCAGGGGGCTGCCCCAGGAGCTGGATCTGCCCAGCGCGCCGAAGCAGTTTATTCAGTATTTAGAAGAGGACAACCGTCCCCAGGTTGCGCTGGATGTGGATTATGAGAACGGCATGGGCATTTCCATCGGGCGTCTCCGTGAGGATACGGTCTTTGACTATAAATTTGTGGGGCTGTCTCACAATACGGTCCGCGGGGCGGCAGGCGGAGCCATCCTTTGCGCGGAGCTTCTGACGGCCCAGGGCTACATTTCCGCGAAATAACGCCTGGCCCGGAGAACGGGCGGCGGCAGGCCTGCGGTTTCGCAGGCGGCGTTCATATTCAGGAACCATAATAATTAAGAAAGGACAGGAGAGGAACATGAGCTGCACGAAAACGGTATTCGGAGTACTGGAGGACGGGACGGAGGTTTCCCTTTACACGCTGACCAATGCCCAGGGCGTGAAAGCGTCGTTTACGGATCTGGGAGCGGTCTGGCTGACCATGGAGGTACCGGACCGGAACGGAAATCCGGCGGACGTGGTGCTGGGCGTCGGAAAGCCGGAGGATATTCTGGATAATCCCGGTCATATGGGAGAGCCGGTCGGACGGAACGCCAATCGGATCGGGGGAGCGCGTTTTACGCTGAACGGAAAGACCTATGAGCTGGATCAGAATGACGGCGGAAACAACCTGCACAGCGGATTCCAGTATTTCCACAAGCGCATGTGGGACGCGGAGGCGGAGGAGACGCCGCTGGGAACCATGCTGGTATTTTCTCTGTTCAGCCCCGACGGCGACCAGGGCTATCCGGGCAATGCCGATATCACGGTTTCCTATACGCTGACGGACGACAACGGGCTGCAGATCGATTATCATATGACCTGCGATGCGGATACCATCGCCAACATGACCAATCACGCTTATTTTAACCTGGCCGGCCATGCTTCCGGAAGCGCCCTGGCCCAGCAGGTCTGGATCGACGCCGACGCTTTCACGATCACGGACAAGGGCAGTATCCCCAATGGCGAGATCGCTTCGGTGGAGGGCACGCCGCTGGATTTCAGGATCATGAAGCCTCTCGGCAGGGACATTGAGGCAGATTTTGAACAGATCGCGCTCTGCGGCGGATTTGACAATAATTTTGTCCTGAATCACGAGCCGGGCGAGCTTTCCCTGGCGGCAAAGGCCTGGGATGAGGAGAGCGGCCGCACGCTGGAGGTCTATACGGATCTGCCGGGCCTGCAGCTCTACGCCGGCAATTTCCTGGAAACGGACAAGGGAAAGGGCGGCGCCGTCTACCATGCCAGGGACGGCTATTGCTTCGAATCCCAGTATTTCCCCAATTCCATCAACCTGCCGGGGTTTGCTTCTCCGGTGCTGAAGGCGGGGACCGAGTATCATACGACGACAATCTATAAATTCGGAGTCGAGTAATTGATGGCAAAGGCATTATATATTGCGGAAAAACCCAGCGTGGCCCAGCAGTTTGCCGCCGCCCTCAAAAAGAACTGGAGGCGGATGGACGGTTATCAGGAGGCGGATGACGCCGTTGTGACCTGGTGCGTGGGCCACCTGGTGACCATGAGCTATCCGGAGGCCTACGACCCCAAATTCAAACGGTGGAGTTTACAGACTCTGCCGTTTCTGCCGAAAGAGTTTAAATACCAGGTCATCGGCAGCGTGGAGAAGCAGTTCCGCATCGTCAGCGGCCTTTTGAACCGGGCGGATGTGGACGTGATCTACATCTGCACCGACTCCGGCCGCGAGGGAGAGTACATATACCGTCTGGTGGACCAGATGGCCGGCGTGAAGGGGAAGACCAGAAAGCGGGTCTGGATCGATTCCCAGACCGAGGAGGAGATCCTGCGGGGGATCCGGGAGGCCAGGGACTGGAGCGAATATGACAATCTGTCCGCCTCCGCCTATCTGCGGGCGAAGGAAGATTACCTGATGGGGATCAATTTCTCCCGCCTGCTGACCCTGAAATACGGGGATACGGTCTCGGCGTTTCTGAAACAGGATCGGACCGTCCTGAGCGTCGGCCGCGTCATGACCTGCGTGCTGGGGATGGTGGTTCGCCGGGAGCGGGAGATCCGGGAATTTGTAAAGACGCCCTTTTACCGGGTGATCGGGACGTTCGGGAAGAACGGCCTGGAATTTGACGGAGAATGGAGATGCGTCGAGGGCTCGAAGTATTTCGGCACGCCGTATCTGTATAAGGAGAACGGGTTCCGGGAGAGGAAGACGGCCGAAGAACTGATCGCTTATCTGCTGGAGGAAGGGGAGAAAGCGGGTGGGACGGCCGGCCCCGCCAGGGCGCTGGTCGCTTCCGCGGAACGCAAAAAAGAGACGAAAAACCCGCCGCTGCTTTACAATCTGGCGGAGCTGCAGAACGACTGCTCCAGGATGTTTAAGATCAGCCCGGACGAGACGCTGCGGATCGTTCAGGAGCTTTATGAGAAAAAGCTGGTGACCTATCCCAGGACCGACGCCAGGGTATTGTCCACGGCCGTGGCGAAGGAGATCCAGAAAAATATCGGCGGTCTGCGGCAGTATCCGGCTGCGAGGGCGTTCGCGGAGGAGATTCTGCAGGCCGGCAGCTATCAAAACATCGCGAAGACCCGTTACGTCAACGATAAGCAGATCACGGACCATTATGCGATCATCCCCACAGGACAGGGGTTTGGGGCGCTCCGCTCCCTGGCACCGCTGCCTTTGAAGGTATATGAGGTTATTGTCCGCAGGTTTTTAAGTATCTTCTATCCGGCGGCGGTCTATCAGAAAACGGCGCTGGAGATCGTGCGGAAGGGCGAACACTTTTTTGCCGTTTTCCGGGTGCTGATCCAGCAGGGGTACCTGAAGGTGGCCGGCGGAACGGACGGAAAGCAGAAAAGCGGGACGGAAAGCGGAGAGAAGGGCGCCGGACCCGCGGCGGAAAACGGGGGGGAAGCGGCGGATTCAGAGAAGAACCGGCGGGACCTGGAGAACCCGGAATTTCTGAAGCTGCTGTCGTCCCTGAAAAAGGGGATGGAACTGGAGATCGGCGGGTTCGCAATCCGGGAAGGAGAAACCTCGCCTCCCAAGCGCTATACTTCCGGCTCCATGATCCTGGCGATGGAGAACGCGGGGCAGCTGATCGAGGACGAGGAGCTGCGGGCCCAGATCAAGGGCAGCGGGATCGGCACCAGCGCCACCCGCGCGGAGATCCTGAAAAAGCTGGTCCACATCCAATATCTGGCGCTGAACGATAAGACCCAGCTGATCACGCCGACGCTTCTGGGGGAGCTGGTTTACGAGGTGGTGGCCGCGTCCATCCGCCCGCTTTTGAACCCGGATCTGACGGCCAGCTGGGAGAAAGGGCTGACCTACGTGGCGGAGGGGACCATCACGCCGGAGGAATACATGACGAAGCTGGAGCATTTCGTGGCCGGAAGGACGGCCGGGGTGATGCGGCTGAACAATCAGTATCAGCTGAAGGAATGTTTTCATGCCGCGGCCCGGAATTATGACGCGGAGAAAAAAGCCCCCCGGCAGACGCGCGGAGGGCAGAAAAACAGAAAAACAGGCTCAGACGCCGGGCTCTGAGAGATATACCGCGCAGCCGTGAGGCGGCAGCAGGGCGCAGGGGGCGTCCGACCGGGTATCGGTCCAGAGTTCCGTCAGGCGGCCGTTTTCAGGCAGTTTCAGGAACGTCTCCGCGGAGACCCGGCGCGGTTCGTCGCTCAGGTTGAAAATGGCCGCGTAGAGAAGCGGGCTGTTTTCGGAGGCCGCCGCCCATACCGCCTGCGTGTCGTCGCGCTGCAGCTGGAGCGGTTTCCATTCCGGCGAGCGCATCGCCAGGATCCGGCGGTTGGTCAGCAGGCTTTTGGTCCAGTCGTCCAGAAGCGTCATCTCGGCCCCCAGCATCAGCGGCGAG
The DNA here is from genome assembly GCA_947626915.1 of uncultured Lachnospiraceae bacterium. Lineage (GTDB taxonomy): Bacteria > Bacillota > Clostridia > Lachnospirales > Lachnospiraceae > UBA3402. Next base: position 18,400 of record CANQUA010000046.1, on the reverse strand, counting down.
CCGAAGAGGCACCAGAGGGACAGCATGGTCCGCTGCTCGTCGCGGGTCAGGCGCGTCATGCGCTCGCAGCCGGCGCCGAAGCCCCGGCCGATCCTGCCCAGGGGCAGCATATCGCAGTCCGGGTAGCAGCCGCGGCTCACATGGTTCTGCCACAGTTCGCAGCGCCGGAACATATTTTTCAGATCCTCCCACCGGTCCCAGAGATCGTCGGTGATCCTCCACAGGTTGGCGTAGGTCTCGTAATGCCACGCCTGCTCGATCAGCGCCGGGCCGGGAGAGAGTGAGAGCACGATGGGACGTCCCGTCTTTCGGATGGCACGGGCCAGCATCTCTACTTCATGGCGGGCGGAATAGGGCTTCCCGGGATACAGGTTTGTATTGCAGATATCGTCGCATTTGATGTAATCTACGCCCCAGCCGGCGTAAAGCTCCAGCAGGGAGTCATAGTAAAGCTGCCCCTCCGGCATGCTGCGGACGCCGTACATGTCCGGGTTCCAGCCGCAGATCGAGGACGGATCGGCGATCTGATCGGCGGTGACGGCCGGTTGCGCCGGTCCCGCTGCGACCGGCAGATGGTTCTGGGCGGCGATCCGCGGAATGCCCCGCATGATATGGATCCCGAATTTCAGTCCAAGGTTGTGGACATAGTCGGCCAGCGGTTTGAAGCCCCGGCCCCCCGCAGAGGACGGAAACCGTTCCGGATCGGGCAGGAGCCGGCCGAAACCGTCCATTTCCAGGCCGGAGAAGGGGATGTACTGATAGCGGTCCCGCTGGGAACCGGCTTTGCGGGCGTACCACTGGATATCGACGACCACGTATTCCCAGCCGTATTCTTTCAAATGTTCCGCCATATAGGCGGCGTTGGCGCGGACACGGTCTTCCGTTACGGACGTGTCGTAGTAATCGTAGCTGTTCCACCCCATGGGCGGGAGCGGAGCGAAAGCATTTTTGTCATAGGTTAAAAAATCAGATGTATTCATGATAAGAGTCCTCCTGGCATTTTAGAATAAGGGAAAACGGAATAATTGTCAATAGAGAACTGCGGATCGTGAAGCAGAAGGAAAAAGGACGGCTAAGAGAGATATGAGCGATGTTCAGAGAAACGGGAAGGCCCCCGTGGAGTACGCGGCAGATGCCTGCGATACGATGATGCGGCGGTTTTCGGCGGAGAAGCTGCCGCCGGAGGGGCATTTTCACTACCATCAGGGCGTGTTTTTGTCGGGCGTGATGAAAACCTGGGAGCTGACCGGGGCGGAGAAATATTTTCAGTATTGCAAGGACTGGGTAGACTCGATCATCGGGCGGGACGGCATGATCCGCCAGTTCGATCCGGGACAGCTGGACGACATCCAGCCGGGGATCCTGCTTTTCCCGCTTTACGAGAGGACCGGGGAGGAACGGTACCGCATCGCGCTCCTGACCCTGGCGAACCTGCTGTGGAATTTCCCGCGGACGAAGGAGGGCGGCTACTGGCACAAGGTCGGCTGCGACCATCAGATGTGGCTGGACGGCCTCTATATGGGCGGGCCTGTCAGCGCGCAGTTCGGACGGGAGTTCGGCCATCCGGAATTTTTTGATTTAGTGGCGTTTCAGGCGCTTCTGATGGAGCAGAAAACCAGGGACGAAAAGACGGGCCTTCTGTATCATGGCTGGGATTCCCTGAAGATTCAGGCGTGGGCGGATCCGGTTACCGGGCGCGCGCCGGAATTCTGGGGCCGGGCGATGGGCTGGGTGCCGGTGGCGCTTCTGGACGATCTGGATTTTATCCCGGAGGATCACAGGGACCGGGCCGGGCTGATCCGCATGGCGACGGAGCTTTTGAAGGCCCTGTGTCCGTGGCAGGGGGAAGAGGGGCTCTGGTACCAGGTGGTCAATAAGCCGTCAGAACCGGGCAACTGGCCGGAATCTTCCTGTACCTGCCTTTACGCCGCGGCGATCTGCAAGGCGGTAAGGCTGGGCTATCTGGACAGGTCTTACTTGGACTATGCCCGCAGGGCCTACGAGGGCATCATCCGGCGGTTAAAATGGGATGAGAACGGGATCGTCGTGGACAATATCTGCATCGGGACCGGGATCGGCGACTATGATTTTTATTGCAGGCGGCCCACCAGCGTCAACGACCTCCACGGTATGGGCGCGTTTTTGCTGATGCTTACGGAGGCGGAGAAGCTGGCGCGGGCGGGGCTGTGGTGAAACGGCCCGGGCGTTCCCGGTCCGGCGAAAACCGCGCAGGGGCCGGGAGCGCCATTTTATGAGCAAAGACAGCCGCGTAAGCGCGGCCTTGTGAATGGCGCGGAGTGAACTGTAATGATGGCCGCAGGATATTGATAAAAAATTAACAAATATGCTTGACAGGGAACCGCGGATCTGCTATAATGATTTTAACGCAGAAGAAAGCGGCTGGTCCGGACGGATGAGCCGGCAGCGTTGGGACAATCGGGATACGATCCGCATCTGTGTGGGAGAATGCGAGACTTTTATCAGGGCTTAGATTGAGTTCTGTAAAAGTCTTTTTGTCTTACCAGGGGGAATAAGACGAAACGTGTCCGCGGTTTCCCACGGGCGGCCGGGGAACGGCGAAGCAGCAGGATTTCTGCGGAGAGCGATTCACAGGGCGGTCTGAGAAATGGGGGCATGCCGGTTTCGGAAGACAGCCAGGCGGAGCGGGCGGCGCGGCACGGGTCAGAAGCGCGGGGCCCGGAACAATTTCTGACAGAAAGGTGAAAAGAGTATGGAGACTTACAATCCGGATTTTGAACAGAAACAGAAACAGCTGCTGAGAACGGCGCGCCGCGTGGGCCTGCTGGCCGCGGCGGTGATCCTTGCCGCAGTATTGGGGTTCGGCTCCTTTTACAATATCGAGGAGCAGGAACAGGCGGTGCTGACGACCTTCGGCGTGGCCAAGAGCGTTACGGAACCGGGACTGCATTTTAAGATACCGCTGATCCAGAGGGTGCAGAAGGTCAACACGACGATTCAGGGGTTCGCCATCGGCTACGATCCCAACAGCAATGAGAGCAACGAAGAGGATTCCCTGATGATCACCAGCGATTATAATTTTGTCAATGTGGACTTTTTCATTGAGTATAAGGTGGCGGATCCGGTGAAGGCGGTCTACGCGTCGGAGGATCCGGTGCTGATCCTGCAGAATATCAGCAGAAGCTGCATCCGAGGCGTGATCGGAAGCTACGAGGTGGATTCGGTGCTGACGACCGGAAAGAACGAGATCCAGTCGAAGATCAAGGAGCAGATCGCGCAGAAGCTGGAACAGCATGACGTGGGGCTGCAGGTGGTCAATGTGACGATCCAGGATTCCGAACCGCCGACCACGGAGGTGATGGAGGCATTCAAAGCGGTGGAGACCGCGAGACAGGGCAAGGAAACCGCGATCAACGACGCCAATAAGTACCGCAACGAGAAGCTGCCGGAAGCGGAGGCGCAGATCGACAAGATCAAGCAGGAGGCGGAGGCTCAGAAGGCGGAGCGCATCAATGAAGCCAACGCCGAGGTGGCCAAATTTAACGCCATGTACGAGGAGTACGCGAAGAATCCGGAAGTGACCAAGCGCAGGATGTTCTATGAGGCCATGGAGGACGTACTGCCCCGGATGAAGGTCATTATCGACGGAACCGGCAGCACGCAGACGATCCTGCCGCTGGACAGCTTCACGTCCGGGTCGGCCGGGGATAATTCCGCGGCGGATGGCGCGGCCGCGGACGGAACCGGAAGCGGCGCGGAGATCATATCGTGATCGGAGACAGGCCGGAAAGCGGCAGGGGACGGAGCAGGTCAGGGCGGCGGACGGCAAACGAAGCGTCCGGGCCTGGGCCGGTTCCGTGCGCGGCCGGGGAGTACAAAAGGACCCGTGCCGCACAGGAGCTTGCCAAAAAGGGGCCGGTCCCATGCGCGGCCGGGGAGTACAGGCGCGGACAGAGTTTCCGGCCCGGACATGCAAAAAACGGGATCGTATGGCGTAGTCATTTGTTTGGCACGGCGGAGGAGGGAGAGACATGAGCGGAAGGATTCTGGGGTTTATCGTATGGGCGGCGGTTGGCGCGGCTCTGATCCTGGCGGGCGTCTGCACCTGGTTTTCACGGAAGCCGGTGGGTTTCTGGGCCAATGCGGAGATGTTTGAAGTAAGCGACGTCCGGGGTTATAACCGGGCCATGGCGAAGCTGCTGTGGGGGTTCGGGACCGTGTTTATCCTGCTGGGGCTTCCGCTTCTGGCGGGACAGAACTCGCCATGGATCCTGCTTTCCGTGCTGGGATGTATGCTCGAAGTGATCGCGGCGATGGCCGTTTATACGCTGGGCATTGAGAAGAAGTACCGGAAGCGTTAGGCGCGGAACGAAAAACAGACGAAACGTTCAAGGCGGCTTTTCGGCAGAACGTCTGATGATAAAAGAAAGGAAACGGAATATGAAAAAGACCATTTTAAAAATTGCGGCGGTTGTGATCCTTCTGGCGGCCCTGATCGGCCTGGGCAGCTCGGTGGTTGTGACCCGGGAAAATGAGTATAAACTGATCCGTCAGTTCGGACGGGTGGAACGAATCATTGACAAGGCGGGAATTTCTTTTAAAGTACCGTTTGTGCAGACGGCGGATACATTGCCCAGGGAGATCCTGCTCTATGACCTGGCACCGTCAGATGTGATCACGATGGACAAGAAAACCATGCTGACCGACAGTTACGTGCTGTGGCGGATCACGGACCCGCTGAAATTCGCGCAGACCCTGAATTCCTCGGTGATCAACGCGGAGCGCAGAATCGACGCCGTAGTCTATAACGCCATCAAGAACGTGATCAGCAGCCTGAGCCAGAACGACGTGATCAGCGGCCGCGACGGGGAACTGTCGGAGGCGATCATGAATCAGATCGGCGGCAGCGTGGACCAGTACGGCATCCGGCTGCTGGCGGTGGAGACCAAGAAGCTGGATCTGCCCGCGGACAACAAGGAAGCGGTCTACGAGCGGATGATCTCCGAGCGTGACAAGATCGCGGCGACGTTTACGGCGGAGGGCAAATCGGAGGCCCAGGTCATCCGCAACACCACCGACCGCGAGATCGCGATCAATATCTCCAATGCGGAGGCGGAAGCGGCGGCCATCACGGCGGAGGGCGAAGCCGAGTACATGCGGATCCTGGCGGCGGCCTACAATACGCCGGAGCGGGCGGAGTTTTACGCTTTTACCCGGTCCCTCGACGCAGCCAGGGCTTCCCTGACCAGCGGCAGCAATACGCTGATCCTGCCGGCAGATTCGCCGATCGCAGATATTTTCATGCACTAAGACCGGTTGTCCGTGACGGAACCGTCTGAGATACGTCCGGCTGCCCCGCGTTCATTCTCACGAAAGCTTCCTGCTTCTGTGCGGCAGGAGGGGAGTGAGGGAACGGCGGGGCAGCCGGATTTTTTGTCAGAAAACGAAAAATGGATGACAGATGTCCGGATTGGGTGTATAATGCAAGAATCATAATCATGGATCGACGGAATGTTTTTTGGCGGCGCGCGGGGAACGGAAGGACCGGAATTCATTTGGCAGGAACAATATCAGCGGCCGCGGGAGGATGAGGAGCGAGCGATGAAGATACGTGATATTTTGGCGGAGGGCCGGCCGACGCTCTCCTTTGAGGTGTTTCCGCCCAAGACGGCGGATAAGTATGAGAACGTGGAGGCAGCGGCGAAGGAGATCGCGCTGCTGAAGCCGGATTTCATGAGCGTGACCTACGGCGCGGGCGGCGGGACCAGGCGGTATACGATCGATATTGCCGATACGCTGAACAATGCCTACCATGTTCCGACGCTGGCGCATCTGACCTGCGTTTCTTCGACGCGGGAGCGGGTGCATGAGATCATGGCGGAGCTGAAGGAGAAAAAGATTGAGAATATCCTGGCCCTGCGCGGAGATATTCCCAGGGACGGCCATGTGGAAAAAGATTTCCGGTATGCTTCGGAGCTGATCCGGGAGATCAAAGCCAGCGGCGATTTCTGCATCGGGGCGGCCTGCTATCCGGAGGGCCACGTGGAATCGGTGAACAAAACCGCGGACATCGGATATCTGAAAGAAAAAGTGGAGGCGGGCTGCGATTTTGTGACGACGCAGATGTTTTTTGACAATAACATTCTGTATAATTTCCTGTACCGGATCCGCGAAAAAGGCATCACGATCCCGGTGGTGGCGGGGATCATGCCCGTGACCCACGCGTCCCAGGTGGCCAGGATCTGCCAGATGTCCGGGACGTATCTGCCGGCCAGATTCAAGGCGCTGGTGGACCGTTTCGGGGACAGGCCCGCGGCGATGAAGCAGGCCGGGATCGCCTACGCCACCGAGCAGATCATCGATCTGGTGGCCAACGGCGTGAACGGAATCCATGTGTATTCGATGAATCATCCGGACGTGGCGCGGAAGATCCGCGAGAGTCTTTCGGAGATTCTGTGAGCGGCGCCGCCTCCGGCGGTTCGGGGAAATGTTGGAATATGGAGATCAATGTGAAAGAAACGCTCCGTTATCTGGGCTATAAAGGCCGGGAAGCGGACGCGGCGGTGATGGAACTGGTGGAGGCGTGCTGGGCGGAGCTGGAGACGGCGGCGGCGGTCCGGTCCGTTTACAGGGAATATCCCCTCAGCGTGGAAGGAGATTTCATCGACGCCTGGGTGTTTCAGACGGTCAGCCGGGATCTGGCGAAAAATCTGCGTGGCTGCGGGCGGATCCTTCTGCTGGCCGTTTCGCTGGGAACCGGCGTGGATCAGCTGCTGAAGCGGTACAGCCGTCTGCAGATGAGCAAGGCGGTCGTGCTGCAGGCGGCGTCCGCGGCCTATCTGGAGGATTGCTGCGACGGGATCAATGCGTCGCTTAAGGCGGAATACGGGCAAAAGGGCCTGTATCTGCGGCCCAGGTTCAGCCCGGGCTACGGGGATTTTTCCCTGGAGTGCCAGCGGGGGATCCTGCAGAGCCTGGAGGCCGGAAAGCGGGTGGGGATCACCCTGACCGACAGCCTTTTGATGGCGCCGTCGAAATCGGTGACGGCGGTGATCGGGCTCAGCCGGACTCCGCTTAACTGCGCCGCGGAGGGCTGCGGGGAGTGCCGGAAAACGGACTGTGCGTTCCGGCTGGAGTGAGGACGAGGGGTGGGTCCGACGGGGATGCGCGCTTTCGAGGCAGTGAGGACGAGGCATGGGTCCGGCGGAGTAGACGGGAAAGCGAGCTTGCGGGGAACCGCCGGTATGTAGCTGGAGTTATTGGCGGATGCTGTGGCCGGACGCCGTTTCTTATAAAGACGCGGACCGGGCGCGCAGAGGCCTCCAGGCAATGCGTGTGCATCAGGGCAGCGGCAACACACGGGGGAGCCGCAAGCGCAGGCTGCAGAGGCCCCCAGGCAATGCGTGTGTATCAGGGCAGCGGCAACACGCCGGGGGAGTTGCAAGCGCAAGGCTGCAGAGGCCCCCAGGCAATGCGTGTGTATCAGGGATCAGAAAGGATGGAGATCATGGGGATTCTGGAAACGGTAAAAGAGCGGAAATTATTCTTTGACGGCGGCATGGGAAGCCTTTTGCAGGCCCGGGGGCTGAAGCCGGGCGAACTGCCGGAGACCTGGAACATCTCCCATCCGGAGATCCTGCGGCAGATCCATCTGGAATACCTGCGCGCGGGGAGCGACGAGATTACCACCAATACCTTCGGGGCAAACGGACTGAAATTCGGGCGGGACGGAGCGTATTCGCTGGAGCGGATCGTGACCGCCGCCGTGGAGAACGCGAAAGCGGCCAGGGAGAGCTTCCGACAGGAGATTCTGGAGGCCGGGGGACCGGATGCGGCGCAGCGGGCGGCCGCTGTCTGCGGCTATATCGGCCTCGATCTGGGCCCTACGGGGAAACTGCTGAAGCCCCTGGGGGATCTGGATTTTGAGGACGCGTATGATCTGTATAAAGAGGTTGTGCTGTACGGCGCGTGGGCCGGGGCGGATTTTGTGCTGGCGGAAACCATGAGCGACGGCTACGAGGCGAAGGCCGCGATCCTGGCTGCCAGGGAAAACTGCGATTTGCCCGTCTGCGCCACGATGATCTTTGACAGCCGCGGCAAGCTGCTGACCGGAGGCAATGTGGCGTCGACAGTGGCGCTTTTGGAGGGGCTGGGCGTCAGTATGCTGGGGGTCAACTGCGGGCTGGGGCCGGTGCAGATGAAGGAGATCCTGCGGGAGATCCTGGAAGTAGCATCGGTTCCGGTCATTGTGAATCCCAACGCGGGCCTGCCCAGAAGCGAAGACGGGAAAACCGTCTATGACATCGACGCCGCGGAATTTGCCGGGGTCATGGAAGAGATCGCGGATATGGGAGCGAACGTGCTGGGCGGCTGCTGCGGCACGACGCCGGAGCATATCGCCGGGACCGTGGCCCGGTGCCGGAACAAGAAGCAGACGCTTCCGGCCCCCAAGGACCGCACCGTCATTTCCTCCTATTCCCAGGCGGTGGTGATCGGTTCCTCCCCGGTCCTGATCGGCGAGCGGATCAATCCCACCGGCAAGTCGAAATTCAAGCAGGCCCTGCGGGACCATGACCTGGAATATATCCTGCGGGAGGGCGTGACCCAGCAGGACCACGGGGCCCATGTGCTGGACGTCAATGTGGGGCTGCCGGAGATCGACGAGGCGGCCATGCTGGAGGAAGTGGTGAAGGAACTGCAGAGCATTGTCGACCTGCCGCTGCAGATCGATACCTCCGACATCGGAGCCATGGAGCGGGCCCTGCGCATTTATAACGGAAAACCGCTGATCAATTCCGTCAACGGGAAAGAAGAGTCTATGGCCGCTGTGTTCCCGCTGGTGAAAAAATACGGGGGCGTGGTGGTGGCGCTGACGCTGGACGAGTCCGGCATACCGGAAACGGCCCAGGGGCGCATAGAGATCGCGAAAAAAATCTACCGGAGAGCCGCGGAATACGGCATTCAGCCGAAGGACATCCTGATCGACGCCCTGTGCCTGACGGTCAGTTCCGACAGCAAAGGGGCGCTGACGACGCTGGAGACGCTGCGGAGGGTCCGGGACGAGCTCCACGGCAGGACGATCCTGGGGGTCTCCAATATTTCCTTCGGACTGCCCCAGAGGGAGATCATCAACGCCGCGTTCTTTACGATGGCGATGCAGAACGGACTGAACGCCGCGATCATGAACCCGAATTCCGAGGCCATGATGCGGTCCTATTACAGCTTCCGCGCGCTGTCGGATCTGGATCCCCAGTGCGGGGAATATATCGCGGTCTATGGCGGACAGACCGGCAGCCTGGGCATGTCGGCGGCGGTTGGCGGCAGGGGCGGGGCGGAAACGCGCTTCGCTTCGCAGTCCGGGACAGGCGCGGCGGCCGGGACTGGTGCGGGTCCGGGCAGGCAGGCGGCGGATCTGTCTTTGTTTGACAGCATTGTCCGGGGCCTGAAGGAGCGTGCCCAGGAGGCGGCGCGGGAGCTTTTGCCGGCGCGGGATTCCCTATCCATTATCAATGAGGAGATGATCCCCGCCCTGGACCAGGTGGGGAAAGGCTTTGAGAAAGGCACGGTCTTCCTGCCCCAGCTGCTGATGAGCGCCGAGGCGGCCAAGGCGGCTTTCGGGGTGCTGAAGGACCATATGAGCCGGACCGGCGAGGTCAGACAGAAAAAAGGGGAAATCATCCTGGCGACGGTCAAGGGCGACATCCACGATATCGGGAAGAATATCGTGAAAGTTTTGCTGGAAAATTATGATTTCGATGTGATAGACTTAGGGAAGGACGTGGCTCCGGAGACGGTGGCGCAGGCCGCCATCGAAAGGCATGTGCCTCTGGTGGGGCTGAGCGCGCTCATGACCACGACGGTTCCCAGCATGGAGGCGACCATCGCGCTCCTGCGGAAGGAAGCGCCCTGGGTCAGGGTCATGGTGGGCGGTGCGGTGCTGACCGAGGACTACGCGCGGACCATCGGCGCGGACCGGTACTGTAAGGACGCGATGGCCTCGGTGAATTACGCGGAGGAGGTCATGGCCGGAGTGGCGCAGGAGCGGGGCGCCGACGGAGGAACGCCTCAGTAAGCGCTGCGCGGGCCGGCCGGGCGGGAACCATTTTCGGCAGGCCGGATACGGGTGAAAGCAGAAAAGAATACGGGCGCGGGCCCGGCAGGAAAAGGAGCAGGAACATGAGTATCAAAACCAGGACCATACGGATCGGAGACCGGGTCATCGGCGGAGGCAATCCGATCCTGATCCAGTCCATGTGCAATACGAAGACCGAGGATGTGGAGGCCACCGTCGCCCAGATCCTCCGTCTGGAAGCCGCAGGCTGCGAGATCATCCGGACCGCGGTTCCCACGATGGAAGCGGCGCGGGCGCTGGGCGAGATCAAAAAACGGATCCACATCCCGCTGGTGGCGGACATCCATTTCGATTACCGGCTGGCGATCGCTTCCATTGAGAACGGAGCCGACAAGATCCGCATCAATCCGGGCAATATCGGCTCCGCGGACCGGGTGCGGGCCGTGGTGGAGAAAGCGCGGGAGCGGCAGATCCCGATCCGGGTCGGCGTCAACAGCGGGTCCCTGGAGAAATCCCTGATCGAAAAATACGGCGGCGTTACGGCGGAGGGACTGGTGGAGAGCGCCCTGGGCCAGGCGGCGATGATCGGGGAGATGGGCTATGAGAACCTGGTGCTCAGCATCAAATCCTCGGATGTGATGATGTGCGTCAAAGCCCATGAATTGATCTCGCAGAGAACCGATTATCCGCTGCACGTGGGCATCACGGAGGCCGGAACCGTCACGTCCGGCAATATCAAGTCGGCGGTTGGTTTGGGGATCATGCTCTACGAAGGGATCGGCGACACGATCCGCGTATCTCTGACCGGCGACCCGGTCGAGGAAGTGAAATCAGCCAGACTGATCTTAAAAACGCTGGGCCTGCGAAAGGGCGGCATCGAGGTCGTGTCCTGCCCTACCTGCGGCCGCACCCGCATCGACCTGATCGGGCTGGCCGGGCAGGTGGAGAACCTGGCGGCGGAGTTTGACCGGCTGGATATCAAGGTGGCGGTCATGGGCTGCGCGGTCAACGGCCCCGGAGAGGCCAGGGAGGCGGATTTGGGCATTGCCGGCGGCGACGGAGAGGGGCTGCTGTTTAAGAAGGGGCAGATCCTGCGCAAGATGCCGGAGACGGAGCTTCTGGGGGCCCTGCGGGAGGAGCTGGAGAAGCTTTCGCGGGCGGAGAGCGCGTGCGCCGGGGAATGAACCGGGATGCCGTTCCGGCCGGATAGCATCTGCGTTCGGGCGGAGAGCGCGTGCGCCGGGGAATGAACCGGGATGCCGCATAGCAGAATAGCATTTACGTCCGGGCAGAGAATGCGTGCGCCGGAAAATGAACCGGTGACGGCAGTCGTCCCATTTAAGAGAAGAGAATATGAAAAGCTGCGAAGAACCGCGGCGGAAACGCCGTGCCGGGCGGGGGGAGAGACTAAGCGATGGGAAAAGGATTTTTGGAAGTATTTCCGGAACTGAATATCGCGGAGGAGCTGAGGGAGCTTCTGAAGCTGGTGCAGGTGGAACGCGTTTCCGTGACCAGGGACAAAAGCCTTCTTCGCGTGTATATCATGAGCCCGAGGCTGATTCATAAGAGAAGTATTTTCGCGCTGGAAAAGGGGATCTGCGACCAGCTGTTTCCCGGAAAGCGTCTGACGGTCAGGCTCCTGGAACGGTACCGCCTTTCCGGTCAGTATACGCCTGAAAAGCTCATGAAGGTATATCGGGAGAGTATGCTGCTGGAGCTTAGGCGTTACAGCATCGTCGAGTATAATATGTTCCGCAGGGCGCAGCAGGAATTCGCGGAGGAGGACCGGCTGCGGCTGACCGTGGAGGACAACGCGGTGTTCCGGGAAAAAGCCGCAGATTTAAAGCGGGTTCTGGAGAAGATTTTCTTCGAGCGCTGCGGCCTGCCGGTCACGGTTGATTTTGAATTCGTCAAGCCGGCGGAAAAACCGGAGCAGCAGGGGCTGTTCGGCGCGGAAGCGGGTTACGGCGGGCAGCTGGCGGTGGGAAACGGCGAATCCGGCGCCGCGGCATACGGGCAGGGTTTTCCGGCCATGAACGCGTGCCCTCCGGGAAGCCGGAACGGGGACAAGCCGGAAGCCGCCGTATATACGGGGCCTGTCCGGAGGCTGAAAGCGCCGGCTTCCGGGAAAAAGGGCGGTTCCAAAGACGAAAAGCGCATGGGCAGCTATCAGAGGCGCAGCAGCAACCCGGATGTGTACTACGGCCGGGATTTTGACGACGATTTTATTGACATCAAGGAGATCGAGGACCACCAGGGGGAAGTCACGATCCGGGGCCAGATCATTTTTACGGACCACCGGCCGCTGAAAAGCGGCAAGACCATCGTGATCTTTGATCTGACGGATTTTACCGATACCATTTCCGCCAAGGTTTTCGCGACGGAGGAGGCGCTGGCGGATCTGGACCAGGCGGTGGTCAAGGGCAATTTCGTCAAGCTGAAAGGGCTGACGACCATCGACCGTTTCGACGGGGAGCTGACCATCGGCTCCGTCGTAGGCATCAAAAAATGCGAGGATTTCACGGGTAAGCGCATGGACCAGAGCCCCGTCAAGCGGGTGGAGCTCCACTGCCATACGAAGATGAGCGATATGGACGGCGTTTCCGACGTCAAGGATATCATAAAACGGGCGAAAAAATGGGGGATGCCGGCCATTGCGGTCACGGACCACGGCGTGGTGCAGGCGTTCCCGGACGCCAGTCATGCCCTGGATAAGGGCGATCCCTTTAAGATCCTCTACGGCGTCGAGGGATATCTGGTGGACGATATGAAGCAGCTGGTGGAAAATCCCAGGGGCCAGTCGTTCGACGATCCGTTCGTCGTCGTTGATATCGAGACCACCGGGTTCAGTCCTTTAAATGACCGTATCATCGAGATCGGCGCGGTGAAAGTGGTGAACGGAAAGATCTCGGAGAAGTTCAGTACCTTTGTCAATCCCGATGTGCCGATCCCGTTCCGCATCGAGCAGCTGACCGGCATCAGCGACGCCATGGTGCTGCCTGCGCCCAGGATCGACGCGGTCCTGCCGGAATTTCTGAAGTTTTGCGAGGATGCGGCGCTGGTGGCCCACAACGCGTCTTTCGATATCAGCTTTATCGCCGAGAGCGCCCGGCGGCTGAGGCTGCCGTTCGACCCGACGGTGCTGGATACGGTGTCTTTGGCCCGGCTTTTGTTGCCGCAGCTGAGCCGCTTCAAGCTGGATACGGTGGCGAAAGCGTTAAACATTTCCCTGGAGAACCATCACCGGGCCGTGGACGACGCGGGCTGTACGGCGGAGATTTTCGAGGTGTTCCTGGAGATGCTGCGGAAGCGGGGCGTGGACCATGTGGACCGGCTGAACGAGCTGAGCGCAATGGACAACGAGCGGATCAAAAAGCTCCCGTCCCACCATATCATTGTTCTGGCAAAAAACGATATCGGGCGGACCAACCTGTACCGCCTGGTTTCCCGCGCCCATATCGATTATTTTTACCGCAATCCCCGGTTCCCCAGGAGCCTGCTGAACAAGTACCGGGAGGGCCTGATCATTGGCTCCGCCTGCGAGGCGGGAGAGCTTTATCAGGCGCTTCTCCGGGGCGTGCCGGACACCCAGATCGGCGAGATCGTGAATTTTTATGATTATCTGGAGATACAGCCCCTGGGAAACAACACGTTCATGCTGGAGGACGAGGACAGCGTCATAAAAAGCGAGGAAGATCTGAGGGAGATGAACCGGAGGATCGTGCGGCTGGGAGAGCAGTTCGGCAAGCCGGTCTGCGCCACCTGCGACGTGCATTTCCTGGATCCGGAGGACGAGATCTACCGCAAGATCATCATGGCGGCCCGGACTTACGAAAACAGCGACAACCAGGCCCCGCTCTATCTGCGGACGACGGAGGAGATGCTGGAAGAATTTGCATATCTGGGATCGGACAAGGCTTACGAGGTGGTCGTCACCAACACACGGAAGATCGCGGACATGTGCGAGCGCATCGCCCCGGTCCGTCCGGATAAATGTCCCCCGGTCATCGAGGATTCGGACGGGACGCTGCGGCGGATCTGCTACGACCGGGCCCACGAAATGTACGGGGAGCAGCTGCCGGAGATCGTGACGGAGCGGCTGGAGAGGGAGCTGCACTCGATCATTTCCAACGGGTTCGCGGTCATGTATATCATCGCCCAGAAGCTGGTCTGGAAGTCCAATGAGGACGGCTATCTGGTGGGTTCCCGCGGTTCTGTGGGATCGTCGCTGGTGGCAACCATGGCCGGGATCACGGAGGTCAACCCGCTAAGTCCCCATTATTATTGCCCCAACTGCCATTATTCGGATTTCGATTCGCCGGAGGTGAAAGCATTTTCCGGCATGTCCGGCTGCGATATGCCGGACAAAGAATGCCCTCGCTGCGGGACGCCGCTGAAAAAGGATGGCCACGACATTCCGTTTGAGACGTTTCTGGGCTTCAAGGGCGATAAGGAGCCGGATATCGACCTGAACTTTTCCGGCGAATACCAGAGCCATGCCCACGATTATACGGAGGTCATCTTCGGCAAGGGCCAGACCTACCGGGCCGGGACCGTGGGCACGTTGGCGGACAAGACGGCCTACGGCTATGTGAAGCGCTATTACGACGAGCGGGGGGAGCGGAAACGGAACTGCGAGATCAACCGCATCGTCCAGGGCTGCGTAGGCATCCGGCGCACCACGGGGCAGCATCCGGGCGGCATCATCGTGCTGCCCATCGGCGAGGAGATCGATTCGTTCACGCCGGTGCAGCGGCCCGCCAACGATATGACCACGACGACGGTGACGACTCATTTTGACTACCATTCCATCGACCATAACCTGCTGAAGCTGGATATTCTGGGACACGACGATCCGACCATGATCCGGATGCTGCAGGACCTGACGGGGCTGGACCCGGTCAGGGACATCCCGCTGGACAGCCCGGAGGTCATGAGCCTGTTTCAGAATACGTCGGCCCTGGGGATCACGCCGGAGGACATCGGAGGCTGTCCCCTGGGGGCGCTGGGCGTGCCGGAATTTGGCACCGATTTCGCGATGCAGATGCTTTTGGACGCCAAGCCCAAATATTTTTCCGACCTGGTCCGCATCGCCGGCCTGGCCCACGGCACCGACGTGTGGCTGGGCAACGCCAAGGATCTGATCCTGAGCGGCCAGGCCACGATCCAGACGGCCATCTGCTGCCGCGACGACATCATGGTCTATCTGATCCAGAAAGGACTGGACCAGAGCCTTTCTTTCACGATCATGGAATCGGTGCGCAAGGGGAAAGGGCTCAAGGAGGAATGGGAGAAAGAGATGCTGGCCCACGACGTGCCGGAATGGTATATCGAATCCTGCAAAAAGATCAAGTACATGTTCCCGAAAGCCCATGCGGCGGCCTACGTGATGATGGCCTGGCGCATCGCCTACTGCAAGGTGTTCTATCCGCTGGCTTATTACGCGGCGTTTTTCAGCATCCGGGCCAGCGCGTTCAACTATGAGCTCATGTGCCTGGGCCGCGAGAAGCTGGAGCATTACATCGCGGATTACAGGAAGCGTTCCGACGAGCTGTCCAAGAAAGAGCAGGATACGCTGCGGGACATGCGGGTGGTGCAGGAAATGTACGCCAGGGGCTTTGAGTTCATGCCGCTGGATCTCTACCGGGCCAAGGCGCGGGATTTCCAGATCATCGACGGAAAGCTGATGCCCTCTCTGGCCAGCATCGACGGCATGGGCGACAAGGCGGCGGACGCGGTGGTGGACGCGGTCAAGGACGGACCGTTTTTGTCGCGGGAGGATTTCCGCAACCGCACCAAGGTCAGCCAGACCATCTGTACGCTGATGGGAGATCTGGGGATCCTGGGCGACCTGCCGGAGACGAACCAGCTTTCTTTGTTCGACTTTGTATAGCGCGGGGCGGCGAAAGGACAGACTGGACGGAAGAAAAAGGGAAAAGTGAGGGACCGGTTATGAGAAAAACGCTGGCGGGCATCGCGATCCTGGCTCTGGGGGCGGCCTGGCTGACGGGGTGCAGTCCTATGGGCGGCCATGCCTATTATCCGACGGGAGAATACGCCGGGATCGGAGGATCTACGGACGCGGAGGCGGAGGAACCAAAAGAGCGCGCCACGGAAGCGGCCGTCGTGCTGGAGACCGGGACTGGCAGCCATCGGAAAGATAACGCGGCAAGCGGCGAGGCGGCCGGGGAGAGCGGGGAAACAGCCGGTGACGCCGGGAGTTCTCCGATGAACAGCGGCGGAACAGCCGGGAGCGCTTTGCCGGAAAATGGAGAAGCGGGGCCGGAAAATTCCGGAGACGGAGGAGAGAGTACCGCGTCTGAAAACGGTTCGGCTCCTCAGAAGGAAGAGGACAGGGCGAAAGCAGGAGCGGGAGAGACAAGCGAAAGTTCCGGGCAGGAGATCGGGACGGAAGCCGGGGCGAATTTTACCCAGTTGCCGGAAGCCGCGCCCGGTTCCGAATCGGCGGGGGAAAGCGGATCGGGCGGAACTTCCGCGGCCGGAGCAGGAACGGCGCCCGGCGAAACTTCCGCGGCCGGCTCAGGGGCAGGCAATGGTGTATCCGCCAATGACGATACAGCATCTGCCGGAGCTTCCTCTGAAAGCGCGGGAGAAACCGCGTCAGTCGGAACGTCTCCTGCGTCCGAAGCCGCGTCAACCGGGACATCTCCCGCACCCGAAACCGCGCCTGCCGCCCAGGAGCAGGAGGAGTATGCGTTCCTGACCAGCCGGATGTATACATATGTCCAGATGGAGTCGGACCTGGAGCGGCTGGCCGGCGAGTATGCCGGTTCTATGGAACTGGACTCCCTGGGGGAGACCGCGGACGGACGGCAGCTTTACCATGTGATCGTCGGGCCCGCGGACGCGTCGAAGCATGTATTGATCACAGGCTCGATCCACGCCAGGGAGTATATCACGACCCAGCTGGTCATGCGCCAGATGGAGGCCCTGCTGCGCCGGAACCGGGACGCGGCTTCCTATCAGGATACGACGGTGGATGAGCTGCTGGCGGACACGGCGGTCCATTTTGTGCCCATGGTGAATCCCGACGGCGTCACCATCAGCCAGCTGGGGACCGACGGCATGAACCTGCAGGAGACGAAAGACTATCTGGAGCAGATCCGCGCGATGGACGGTTCCCCGGCGGCCGCCGGCTATTACCGCGTCTGGAAATCCAACGCCAGAGGGGTGGACTTAAATCGAAATTTCGACGCCAAATGGGAGCTGTATAACGACCATGTAGGGCATCCGTCCTCCGACCATTACAAGAGCAGCGAGGTGGAGACGGAGACGGAGTCGAAAGCGCTGGTGGAACTGACGAAAGCGTACCCGTTCGTAAGGACCGTCAGTTACCACGCCCAGGGTGGCGTCATTTACTGGTACTTCGAGCAGACGGGAACTCTGAAAGACGAGAATCTGGCGCTGGCGAAGCTGGTGGAAAAAGAAACCGGCTACTGGATCGATTCCGATTACACGAAGCTGGACCCGGCAGGCTATAAGGACTGGGCCATCTCCCGGATGGGCATCCCCAGCTTGACCGTCGAGGTCGGCAGCGGCTCCGCGCCGGTGGACCCGCAGCAGCTTGAGGGGATCTGGGAGCGGAACCAGGGAGTCTGCGAGGCGATCCTTTACAGCATCCGGTGATCGCCGCTCGCATATGCTTCCGGCTGCGTCTGTGGACGGAGGATCGATGGACAAAGCTCAGGTTTCTCTCAGGCACGCTGTCTTTGGTATCAGATTAGAAATTTTGTTTTTGCTTTTGTAACCCGGATTTGTTCAGAAAACGAGATATCTCCGTCGCTACTATCTGTTTTACGGTATAAAAAGAGGGAAATCTTTGATAAAACCGCAACATTTTGTTGACATTCGGGGGGGTAGGGTATAATAACGGTAGGAACAATTTGCTTCCCGCAAGGCGCTGAATGGAAATTGGCTGATCGGAACGGAAACAGCAGAGATTGACCTAAGCTTAGCTTTCTGCTATGATCGTGTTATAGGGATTACATATTGTAGGGTTCATACTGACAGGGGGGTGCTGAATATGGAATGTGTACTCAGGACGCAGGATCTGACAAAGCGGTACGGAAAAAATCTCGCGGTCAATAAAGTGTCTTTGACCATCGAGAAAGGGGATATTTTCGGCTTTATCGGCGCCAACGGCGCGGGTAAGACCACGTTCATGCGCATGGTCTGCGGGCTGATCTATCCCACGGAAGGGAGCCTGGAGCTGTTCGGGGCCAGCTCCGCGAAAGAATTGCCCAAAATGCGAAGAAAGATGGGCGCCCTGATCGAGCATCCGGCGGTTTATCCGAATATGTCGGCGCTGCAGAATCTGGAGATCCAGAG
>CANQUA010000045.1 GCA_947626915.1 uncultured Lachnospiraceae bacterium | reverse complement strand
ATCAAGGGGAGCACGAAGATCTCCCGCTCGCCGTCCGGCACCCGAATCTTCACCTTTTTGACGGTATCCGCCTCGAACTCAACGCCCAGGAAAGCCCGGTAATGGTCCGTCACGTCCTCGATATCCTCCGGCTGCAGGTCGGAGAAGATCGGGAGGTCGGTGTAATCCCGCAAAAACTGGCAGGTGAGTTTACGGCTGCGGAAGATGGTGCGGCTGTTGGCGTCCCGGACGTGCACGGCCGGAGCATAAGGATCTCCGGCTGTCTTTTCTCCCGAAGACCCCTCATCTGCCGCACGTTCACCCGCGCTGCTTTTGTCCGCCGCTCCTTCATCCGGACCGGATTTCTCTTCTGTAACCTTATTCTCTGTAATTTCTTCTGTAATTTTATCTTCTGTAATTTTCTCCTCTGGAGTTTCTCTTCTGTAGGAATCAGCTTTTTCTAAAGTCTTTTTCACTTCCTACATTCCTCCTGCTTGCGCGAATCACGGAAAAGAGGAGCCAGGACATACCGTAAAAGCCGTCGAATGTGGCTTGAAACCATTATAAAACAAACGTCCCGGCAGCGCAAGAAGCATTTTCGCAGCGCGGACGTTTCCGTCCGCGGTTCGCCATATCCGGACAAAAGGATGTTTCCTCCCAAAGAGCCGGAGACTGTTACAGGTTAAAGAGAGAGTCACCGGCCCTTTCTGGCTGCGTGTGAAAAGTAACCGCGGTTCCGGCGGGTCTCATCCCGCCCCGCAGCTCCCCCGCGCGCACCTGCAGCCAGTCGGCGTTCCGGCGTTGCCTCCTTTGGCGGATTCCCGCAGCTCATAAGGCAGCGACCGCCCTACCCGGTACATGGCTTCGGCCATTTCGTCAAAGGGCACCGGATGGGTGATGCCGCAGAGCGCCAGCTGGGCACAGGTGAATGCGTTGGAGACCCCAATGGCGTTGCGGCTCTGGCAGGGAACCTCCACCAGGCCGGCAATCGGATCGCAGACCAGGCCCAGCAGATTCGAGAGCGCCAGGCTGGCCGCCTGGAAACACATTTCCGGCGTACCGTCCATCAGCTCCACGATGGCGCTGGCGGTCATGGCCGACGCCGCGCCCACCTCCGCCTGACAGCCGGCTTCCGCGCCGGACACGGAGGCATTGCGCATCAGCAGATAGCCGACCGCCCCGGCGTTTAACAGACCGTCCATCACCTTCGTCTCGGACCAGCCGCAATGCTCTTTCAGGGAAAACAACGCGCCCGGCAGCACGCCGGACGAGCCTGCCGTGGGGGCCGCCACAATCAGTCCCATGGCCGCATTGACTTCCAGCACCGCCATCGCGTAGGCAATGGCGTGCGTCAGGAGCTCTCCGCACAGCGGCGGCGTCTGACGGGCGCTGTATAATTTCCACGCCTCCCCGCCGATCAGTCCGCTGAGAGACCTGCGCGGTTTTCCCAGCGGTTCATGAACCGACGCTTCCATGATCTCCAGCGACCTGCCCAGCTTCTCCCGCACAGTCTGTTCCCCGCAATTGCCCAGATCCATTTCCCGCAAAAGCATGGCCCGGGAAATCGGGAAGCGGTTCTCCCGACATAGTTCCAAAAGCTCTTTTCCGCTTGTAAAATCCACGATGCCGTCCTCCTTCTGTCTCCATCCGCCGCGTTTGGCCCGGCCCGGTTTATCGCCCGCCTGCCGGGGCTTCCGCCGCAATCCGTCAGATCTGTATCAGCATGATCTCATGGACCAGCGGATTGGTCCGGATCTCTTCCAGAAAATAATCCGGTATATTTTCGTCCGACTCCACGATCAGGTAGCCGGTACCGCCTTTGTAATCCCGGTACAGGCGCATAAACGCGATGTTTACTCCGTGACGGCTGAGTACCTGGGTCACATGGGCCACCACGCCCGGCCTGTCCGCCTGCTTGATGATCAGGGTGCTGTATAGGCCGGTAAAGACCACCTCGATCCCATTGATCAGGACAATGCGGATCTTCCCGCCGCCTACGGACTCTCCCCGGATCGTCTGGGTCTCGCCGGACGGGCTCTCCAGATAAATGTCCACCGTATTCGGGTGATTCGTTTTCGTCGTTTCGTCCCATATGAAACGGTAGGACAATCCGGCCGCGTCCGCCAGCGCGTAAGAATCCCGGATCCGCACGTCGTCCGTCGCAAATCCCTGGATGCCGCCCAATAGCGCTTTGTCGGTCCCGTGTCCCCGCCCGGTCTGGGCGAAGGAACCGTATAAAGTAAACACCGCTTTCGCAATGGGTTTCTGGAAAAGCCGGTAGGCCATAAGCGCAATATTCACCGCTCCCGCCGTGTGGGAGCTGGACGGTCCGATCATATTGGGACCAATTACGTCAAATACACTGATGTAATTCATGTTCAGACTCACTTTCCGAACCGTTCTTCAATCTCCCGGATCATTTCCACGCGCCGTTTGTGCCTCTCCACATCCAGCGGTTCCGCATCCAGCCACGCGTCCATGATCATTTTCGCCAGCTCCAGGCCGACCACCCGCGCGCCGAACGCCAGAATATTGGAATCATTGTGCATCCTGGACAGCTTCGCCGTGTACGGTTCGCTGCAGACGCAGGCGCGGATGCCTTTCACTTTGTTGGCGGCGATGCTGATGCCCACGCCGGTGCCGCAGATCGCAATGCCCAGATCCGCGTTACCGTCCGCCACAAAACGCCCGATCCGTTCCCCGTAGATCGGGTAATCGTGGGACTCCGGCTCTCCGTGCCATCCCAGGTCGATCACTTCATAACCCTTTTCTTCCAGATACGCAATGATCTCCGGCTTGATATCCTTCGCCGTGGGATCGTTTGCAATCGCTATCTTTTTCATGTTCACGCCTCTCTTTCCGAAGTCGTTTCTTCTATATAATATAATAAATAAGCGGCAGCGCTGACGGCCCGTCCGGCATACCGTTCGCACCTTCATCCGCCTGCCGCATAATCCCTGTAATTTTCACTGATAAAGCTTCCGCAGATAATCCATCCGCGAGGTCATGTTCGCCAGCAGCAGATCCGCCGCCGTAAACGCGGCCATGGCCTCTACGACCACCACCGCCCGCGGCACCACCACCGGGTCATGACGCCCCTTGATCGTGATCTCCGTTTCTTCTCCATGGCGGCTGACGGTCTTCTGCGGCTGCGCAATGGACGGCGTTGGTTTAAACGCGGCCCGCAGGACGATGGCATCTCCGTCGCTCAGACCGCCCAGGATACCGCCCGCGTGATTCGACCGCTTCCGGATCCTGCCCGTCCGCCGTGCCGCTGCCCCCGTCAGGGAGTCACCGATCCTGTCCGCGCCGGTTCTTCCATCTCCGGCTTCCGGAGCATCTGCGCCTCCGTCCGTATCCGCGATTCTCTCTGCGGAAAGGGGTTCTGCCCCTTCGCCGGGAACCACGCAGAAACCATCGTTATTGACCGAGCCGGAACTCTCCGCCGCCCGAAACCCGTCGCCGATCTCGACGCCTTTCACAGCCCCGATGGACATGACCGCATGGGCCAGCCGGGCGTCCAGCTTTTCAAAAACCGGTTCTCCGATCCCCGCAGGCAGGCCCTTGATGACGCACTCCACGACGCCGCCCGCCGAATCGTTCCGGGCCATCTGTTCTTCCAGATACCACTCCGCTGCCGCCGCCGCCTCCGCGTCGGGCATACACAGACGGTTCCTCCGCGCTTCTTCCGGATCGAACCGGCCGTCGTCGATCTGCACCGGGCCGATGCTCCTGGTATAAGCGGTCACCGTGATCCCCAGGCTCTCCAGCAGCTTCGCCGCGGCCGCTCCCGCCGCCACGCGGCCTATGGTCTCCCGCCCGGAGGAACGTCCGCCCCCGCGGTAATCGCGGAACCCGTATTTCTCATCAAACGTATAATCCGCATGTCCGGGCCGGTACACATCCATGATCGCGCTGTAATCCGCAGAGCGCTGGTCGGTGTTTTGCACCAGCATGGAAATCGGGGTCCCAGTCGTCCGTCCCTCAAACAGACCGGACAGTATTTCCACCCGGTCTCCCTCCCGACGGGCTGTGGTATAACGGCTCTGTCCCGGTTTCCTGCGGTCCAGATACCGCTGGATATCCGCTTCGTCCAGTTCGAGTCCCGCCGGGAACCCGTCCAGAACTACGCCCAGCCCTCTGCCATGGGACTCGCCC
This sequence comes from uncultured Lachnospiraceae bacterium, assembly GCA_947626915.1. Taxonomy (GTDB): domain Bacteria; phylum Bacillota; class Clostridia; order Lachnospirales; family Lachnospiraceae; genus UBA3402. The sequence continues at coordinate 23,556 of CANQUA010000045.1, read as the reverse complement.
CATGTCGTCATCCTGAGTATCATCCCCCAGCCGGAACCAGCCATTTTATGCCTCCCCGCTCTCCGGCTGCAGCTTCACGATCACGCAGCAGTTGGGCTCGTCCACATACACCGGCAAAGCGCTCATGACCAGAAGCCCCTGCTCATAATCCACCTTGAAGAATGTGATGCTCCCCGTCTCGTGGTTGATCGCCGCCACATGCTGATCGTCCGGAAATACCGCCAGATCTTTCGGGTACTCGCCGCTCACAGGCAGACAGCACAGCATCGTCAAAAGCCCGGTCTGCCCGTCCCGGCTGTATACGCTGATGGTATCGTCGCCGGCGTTGCTGCAGTACAAATATTTCTCATCCGAAGAAAAATGGATCGCGCAGGCCGCGGTCAGCTGGCTGTGCTTCTCGCCCATGCACGGCACCCGCTGGATTCGGTCCAGCTGCGGCAGCCCTTTCGCCCCGATCTTATACGTAAAAACGTCGATGACATTAGCCACTTCGTACATTAAGTACATAAAACGGCCGTCCGCGCTGAACATGAAATGCCGCGGCGCCGATTCCAGATCGCAGGGGACCGTGTCCACCAGCATCAGCTGGCCCTCCGCTTTGCTCATGCGATAGATCTTCAGAACATCCATCCCCAGATCCGCCGCCATCACGAACCGCTGATCCGGCGTCGTGCGGACACAGCTCACATGGGGCCGGAACGTGCGGTCCGCCACGCTGCCCAGTCCTTTATGGTAAACGCCGGCCGCCACGGAACCGATGCTGCCGTCCGGATTCAGGTGCATGACCGTGGCCTTGCCGTCGTGATATCCGGCGACATAGAGGTACTTCCCGTCCGGGTCCACCGACAGCTGGCACCCGCGCATCCCGCGGATATTGGCCAGATTCAGCCGGCTGATCGAACCGTCCTCCAGGATCCGGAAGGAAACCACGCCCTCATCCGCGATGGAATACAGCGTCTTCCCGTTCGGAGCCGCGACCAGATAGGAGGAATTATCGACGTCCACCTCGCTGCGTTTGGTAAAGCAGCCTTTCTCCATGTCCACATCATAGACCGTGATCCCTCTCGCATTTCCTATATAAGAGTATGAACCTACATAAGCTACGTACACATCTTTCATCACGACATACCCCCTTATGATTTATCCTGTTCCGTCCGTCCCGCCGCGGGATATCCGGGCACAGGAGATACGTTTCCTTATTATAGCACATCTTTCTTAAAAAATCTATTGACATACGCATTTTTTTCTGTATAATGATATTTGCGTTTTGTTTATTATTTCTAAACTTTGAGATTATTTTTATTGCGAGTTAGTAATACTAAACTTCAAGATTGCCATTATTGTTAATTAGTATTCCTAAACTTTTTGATTAGTGTCTGAAAATGGAGGCAGCAGATGGATATCGGCGGCAAATTGAAAGCTTTAAGGGTCCTGAAAGGGCTGACGCAGGAGGAACTGGCGGATCGGGCGGAACTGTCCAAAGGCTTCATTTCTCAGGTAGAACGGAATCTGACCTCTCCGTCGATTGCGACGCTGATGGATATTCTCCAGTGTCTCGGCACCAGCATCTCGGAGTTTTTCAATGAATCACCGGAGGAGCAGATCGTATTCGGCCGGGAGGATTATTTCGAAAAGGTTGATACGGACCTGCACAACGTGATCCAGTGGATCATTCCCAACGCCCAGAAGAATGTGATGGAGCCGATCCTTTTGAAACTGGAACCGGACGGCAGCACCTACCCGGACAATCCGCACGAAGGCGAAGAGTTCGGCTATGTGCTCCAGGGGGCCGTGTCCATTCATCTGGGAAATAAGATTTACAAGGCCAAAAAGGGCGAATCGTTCTATTTCACGGCGGACCGGCAGCATTATCTGACCAGCAAGACCGGGGCCAGCCTGCTCTGGATCAGTTCGCCGCCCAGCTTCTGACCGCTGAATACGCAGGGAAGAAAGCGGACGCCGGTGCGCGCATGTCCGTGGAACCATTCCCTTGACGGCTTCCCGGATGCCTAACCAGTCGCCGGAGGGTAACGGTGCGCATGTCCGTGGAACCGATCCGGCCGCCCTGCTTTCAGCCTTTCAAATGAGCGCCGGCATTTGCGCCGCGCAGATGCCGGCAGACAGCATGACAGCCCCGCGCTGTGTTTTTATATGTGCTTCAACACACTTACCAACGGTTTTACAGGAGGAAACGAATCATGAGTCAGTCCCTGATCGATCTGGTCAACATTTCAAAGAGCTTCGATGGCGAGCTGGTCCTCGATGACTTGAATCTTTCCGTAAAGGAGAACGAATTTGTCACGCTGCTGGGCCCCAGCGGCTGCGGCAAGACTACGACGCTGCGCATCATCGGCGGTTTCGAGAAAGCCGACACCGGCAAAGTCATTTTCGACGGCCAGGACATTTCCCATCTCCCGCCCAACAAACGCCAGCTCAACACCGTGTTCCAGAAGTACGCCCTGTTCCCCCATATGAACATCGCGGAAAACATTGCGTTCGGCCTGAAAATTAAAAATAAATCCAAATCCTACATACAGGATAAGATCAAATATGCCCTGAGGCTGGTCAATCTGGACGGTTACGAGAACCGTACCGTGGATTCCTTAAGCGGCGGCCAGCAGCAGCGCATCGCCATCGCCCGCGCCATCGTCAACGAGCCCCGGCTTCTGCTTCTGGATGAGCCGCTGGGCGCGCTGGATCTGAAGCTGCGCCAGGATATGCAGTATGAACTGATCCGCATGAAAAAGGAACTGGGCATCACATTCATTTACGTGACCCACGACCAGGAGGAAGCGCTGACCATGTCGGATACCATCGTCGTCATGAACCAGGGCTATATCCAGCAGATGGGCACGCCGGAGCAGATCTACAATGAGCCGGAGAATGCTTTCGTAGCGGATTTCATCGGCGACAGCAACATCTTAAGCGGCATTATGATCCGCGATGAACTGGTGGAGATCCTGGGCGCCAAATTCGCCTGCGTGGACAAAGGCTTCGGCAACAATACCCCCGTGGACGTCGTTATTCGTCCGGAGGACGTGGAACTGGTCGAACCGTCGCAGGGAACCCTGGTCGGCACCTGCACCCACCTGATCTTCAAGGGCGTCCACTATGAAATGGAAGTCACCACTCCTGACGGGTTCGAATGGCTGGTACACAGCACAAAACTGTGTCCGGTCGGCCAGAAAACCGGCATCCATGTGGATCCGTTCAATATCCAGATCATGAATAAACCGGCATCGGAGGACGAGGAGGCGATCGGAGTCAATGAATAGAAAAATGCTTGCGGGCCCGTACATCATCTGGGTCGCCGGGTTCACTGTGATCCCGCTGCTCCTGATCGTGTATTACGGCCTTACCACCGCTTCCGGCACGTTTACCCTGAGCAATGTTCTGGCTATCGCGAAGCCGGAGCACGCCAAAGCCCTGGGACTGGCGCTGCTTCTTTCGCTGATCAGCACCATTGTCTGCCTGCTTTTGGCGTTCCCGCTGGCTATGATCCTGCGCAGCCGGGGCGTCGGAAGAGGAAGTTTTGTGGTATTTCTGTTCATCCTCCCCATGTGGATGAATTTCCTGCTGCGCACCCTGGCGTGGCAGACGCTGCTGGAAAAGAATGGCGTCATCAACGGCATCCTGGGCTTTCTCCATCTGCCGAAGATCGCCATCATCAATACGCCGGCCGCCATTGTGCTGGGCATGGTCTACAACTTCCTGCCCTTCATGGTGCTGCCGCTTTACAACGTCCTCTGCAAGATCGACGACAACACGATCAACGCAGCGAGGGACCTGGGCGCGGATTTCTTCCAGACCCTGATCCGGGTGTGGATCCCCTTAAGCGTCCCCGGCATCATCAGCGGCATCACCATGGTATTCGTACCGGCATTGACCACATTCGTCATCTCCAACCTCTTAGGCGGCAGCAAGATCCTGCTGATCGGCAATGTCATCGAGCAGGAATTTACCCGGAGCAGCAACTGGAACCTGGGCTCCGGCCTGTCCCTGGTGCTGATGGTCTTCATCCTGATCAGTATGATGCTGGTCGAAAAATACGATAAAAACGGGGAGGGGACTGCATTCTGATGAAAACGACGAAAGAAAAGATCCTCCATATTGTGGAAAACGGCTACCTGGGCGTGATCCTGGTGTTCCTCTACGCCCCCATCCTGACCATGATGGCCCTGTCTTTCAACAGTTCCAAGTCCCGCGCCCAATGGGGCGGTTTCACGCTGGACTGGTACGCGCAGATGTTTGACAGCGCTTCCATCACGTCCGCCCTCTACAACACGCTCTACATCGCTCTGATGTCGGCGCTGATCGCCACGGTCATCGGCACGGCGGCCGCCATCGGCATGAACAGCATGAAGCGGACGCCGCGGGCCGTGCTGACGAGCCTGGGCAACATCCCCATGCTGAACGCGGAGATCGTCACGGGCATCTCCCTGATGCTGGGCTTTATCGCCTTTGGCATCACCCTGGGACGGACCACGATCCTTTTGGGCCACATCACGTTCAATCTGCCCTACGTGGTCCTGAGCGTCATGCCGAAGCTGAAGCAGACCAACAAAAGCACCTACGAGGCCGCCATGGACCTGGGCGCTTCGCCGGTCTACGCATTTTTTAAGGTCGTGTTCCCCGACATCCTGCCCGGCGTGCTGTCCGGATTTTTGCTGGCGTTCACCATGTCGCTGGACGATTTCATCATCACCCACTTCACCAAGGGCTCCGGCGTGAACACCTTGTCGACGCTGATCTACAGCGAAGTGCGCAGAGGCATCAAGCCGTCCATGTACGCGCTGTCCACGATCATTTTCGTGACGGTGCTGGCGCTCCTGATCGTCGCCAACTTCGCGCCCGGCAAAAAGAAAGGCGAGGCCGCCGCGTAAGCGGAACGGACGACGCCGCTGGCGCTGCGAACCTGCTGATGCTGACGGTCTGAGGTCGTCAGCCATACACGTACACAAAAGCCGCGCCCCCATGGGCGTTTGGTCCGCCGTCTCAACCGGCGGCTATAAGCAAGAAGGAGGACACACATTATGAAAAAAAGATTCTATGCCGCATCCCTGGCAGCCGTCCTAACTGCGTCCGCGCTCCTGGCCGGCTGCGGATCATCCCCGTCCGGGAAATCCACTACCGGCGCTTCCGACGCGGGTGAAGTCTACGTCTACAACTGGGGCGAATACATTGACGAGGACGTGATCGACATGTTCGAAGAAGAGACCGGCATCCATGTGGTCTACGACATGTTCGAAACCAACGAGGAAATGTACCCGATCATCGAGGCCGGCGCCCGCAATTACGACGCGGTCTGCCCGTCGGATTACATGATCCAGAAAATGATGGAGAACGACCTGCTGGCGGAGCTGAATTTCGACAACATTCCCAATTACAAGGAAATTGACCCGGAATACATCGAGCGGTCGAAAGAATTTGACCCGGAAAACAAATACTCCGTTCCCTACACATGGGGAACTGTCGGCATTCTCTACAACACCAGCATGGTCGCGCCGGAGGACGTGCCGACGAAATGGATGGATCTGTGGGACGAGAAATTCAAGGGCGAGATCCTGATGCAGGACAGCGTCCGCGACGCTTTCATGGTGGCGCAGAAAGCCCTCGGCTATTCCATGAACACCACCGACGAGACGGAGCTGGCGGCGGCCCGCGACCTGCTGATCCGGCAGAAGCCCCTGGTGCAGGCCTACGTGGTCGATCAGGTCCGCGACAAGATGATCGGCGGCGAGGCGGCCATCGGCGTCATTTATTCCGGCGAAATGCTCTACATCCAGGAAGAGGTCGAGAATCTGGGCCTGGACTACTCGCTGGAGTACGTGATCCCGGAAGAGGGCACCAACGTCTGGATCGATTCCTGGGTCATCCCGAAGAACGCCCAGAACAAAGAGAACGCGGAGAAATGGATCAACTTCCTCTGCCGCCCCGACATTGCGAAGCTGAACTTCGAATACATCACCTACGCGACCCCCAACAAGGGCGCGTTCGACCTGCTGGACGAGGAACTGCAGAACAACAAGGCCGTTTTCCCCGACATCGAGTCCCTGCAAAACTGCGAGGTCTTCCGCTACTTAGGGGACGAGGCGGACCAGATGTATAATGAGATGTGGAAAGAGGTCAAGTCGAGGTAGTCTCCATTTAAACATAAAAACGGTACGCCCGCGGCGGCAGCGACAGTGAGTATATCACAGACACAGGTTATCGCTGTTACCGCGGGTATTTTAATGAATTTTTTCGTCCCCTTGCTCCCTTTCCTGTTTCGGGAATCTTTTCGGTCTATGGGGTATTTGCGGGTCTCGGTACGGCTGTTTTTTCCTCCTTTTGATCCGCTCTCCAATCATTTTTCGATTTTCGGGGCACTTGCCAGGGAGAATCTGCCCGGCCATACGCACGCAGGACCGGCCGCCGGTATATCGAAACGCAAGCGCGCCTGTAAGAAACCATGTAAAAATACTATAGCTGAAATAACTATTTGCAAATTGTCCCAAAACTCATTATAATGAAGTCAAAAAACAGGAGAGAACACATCTATGGAAATTTATGAATTGCTGGAACAATTGCTGACCCATGTTGTAGACATTGCCATTCTGACCTTTGAGTTCGTCGGCGTCTTCGTCATCATTATCTCCGGCTGCCGGGGGATCCTGGATTACGTGCGCAAAAATCCGCAGATCCGGCTTAATCTGGCGACCGGTATGGCGCTGGGACTGGAATTTAAGCTGGGGAGCGAGATTCTGAGAACCGTTATCGTGCGGCAGTTAAGCGAGGTCGGCATTGTCGCCGCGATCATCGCGCTGCGGGCCGCGCTGACATTTCTGATCCACTGGGAGATCAAAGTGGAAAAGGCGGATGAAGAAGCGGCGGCCGAGCTGAAAAAAGCGCCGCACACCAAGTGATCTTCCGTGTACGATGACCTGTCTGGGCGATGGAAATAAACGGATGGAAACCGTATTGACGCCTGCCGCGGCACAGCTTGCCGCAGCAGGCGTTTTTATGCTCTTGACTTTTTTTCTAATATGTATTATACTAATCGCATGATTACTAATTTTTCAATTACTAATTATATGATTAGCAATTTTGCAATTATCACACTCTATTATTTTACTAAAGGCACAGTGAACCATTCATCATTCAGACAGGAGGCCTGATATCATGTTTATCGGACGTGACAGAGAACTGGAGAAACTGGAACAAGCCTATCAAAAAGGTGAGTTTGAATTTGCCGTATTTTATGGCAGGCGGCGAATCGGGAAAACGACCCTGATCCGCCAGTTTCTCCGGGAAAAGGATTCCATTTATTATATGGCCATCGAAGGCACTCTGCAGGACAATCTGGCCGGTTTATCCAGGGCTGTCCTGGCTCAGACCGCCCCAGGTTCCGCATCGCCGGTATTCAGGGATTTCGCGTCCCTGCTGGAGCATATCGACCAGATCTGCCAGACCCGGCGGATTATACTGGCGATCGATGAATACCCCTATCTGGCCGCATCCTATCCCGCTATCTCTTCCATGCTGCAGAGCCATATCGACCAGTGCTGGAAAGACAGCAAATTGTTCCTGATCCTGTGCGGCTCTTCCATGAGTTTTATGGAGAACCAGGTGCTGGGATACAAAAGCCCGCTGTACGGCAGGCGGACCTCCCAGTTCCGGATCCGGCCATTTACGTATTTTGAGTCCAAGGCCATGCTTTCCGGATTTTCCGACGAAGAGAAGGCGATCCTCTACGGCGTCACCGGGGGGGTTCCGGAATACCTGTCCCGAATACGGCCCGACCGGTCGCTGGACGACAACATCTCCCAACTGTTTTTCGATGAAAGCGGCCGGCTGTTCGAGGAACCCTCCAATCTTCTGAAACAGGAGCTCAGGGAACCGGCGACTTACCAGTCCATCATCTCCGCCATCGCGGGCGGGGCCAGCCGTCTGAACGAGATCGCCACCGCCACCGGTCTGGAAACCAGCGGATGCAGCAGCCAGCTGAACTCGCTGATCTCCATCGGCCTCGTTCGGAAAGAAACGCCCATCACCGAAAGCGCCTCCAGCCGCCGGACTCTGTACCGCTTGTCCGACAATATGTTCCTGTTTTGGTACCGTTTTGTTCGCCCGAACCTGAGTACCATCGCCAGCGGCATGGGCGAAGCGCTCTACTATATGGCGGTAAAACCGCGGCTGGGCGATTTCATGGGCAGTATCTTCGAGGAAATATGCCGGCAATACCTGTTTCTCCCGGAGGTATATACTTCGCTGCCGTTCTTTCTGGGAAATATAGGGAGGTGGTGGGGAAGCAATCCCGTGAAGAAATGTCAGGAAGAGATCGACCTGATGTCTGTTCAGGGACATTCTGTCCTTTTCTGCGAGTGCAAATGGCGCGGGGAAAAGGTAGGCGTGGACACAGTGGAAACGCTCCTGGAGCGCGGAGAATTATTTTCCTATCCGGACAAATGGTACATTATCTTCTCAAAATCCGGCTTCCAGGACGCCGTATACGAACAGTATAAGGGCAACTCCCACCTGCGCCTGATCTCTTTTGAGGAAATGAACCGGCCGTCCGCGTGAAGTCTTTCCGCTGCTCTTGGCTGTGTTTCCAGGCACTCCGATGAGAGCAAACATTCGCGTGAAGTCTTTCCCGAACAATGCGCGCGTGCGGAATCTTCTCCTTTTCCTCACAGTTATAAACTCAGAACCCAGACAGCAAAAAATCGCTTCCAGGCCGCTTATCTGCCGATACCCGCAGCCCGGAAGCGATTTCTTATTTCTTAATTTCCTATTCGATAGAGTCGGTACGGTAAATGAATCTCACCTGACCGTCCGTCCCCTCGTCCACGCCGGAAAAGTTCGTGTATCTCCGGGACACGTCTCCCACCGCGTCAAGCCTCGTGATCAGACGTTCCAGATCCCCGTCTACCGCGTCGATCAGTTTCCGGATCCCTTTCTCGTCCATCTCTTTGATCCCGTCGGAAAGCTGGCCGGCTCCGTCCCGCAGCTGGGTAACTCCGTCTGTCAGCGCCGGTATGCCGTTCTGCAGCTCGGAAACGCCGTCGTACAGTTCCGAAGCCCCCTGGCTTAACTGGCCGGTCCCGTCTTTCAGTTCATCCGCGCCTTTTTTGAGCTCTCCCGCGCCCGAAGCCGCTGCGGAAACGCCTGCGGTGTAGGTCTGCAGCCCCATATAAAACGTATTGTACTCATCCAGGGACGCTTTCAGTGCCGCGACCGCTTTCACACCCTCGGCTGCAGCCGCCATCTGGGCCTGCACTTCCTCCGACTCCATATTCTCAGCGATCGCTTTCTGTACCTGCGCCTCTGTATTGGAATCGATCGTCGCCTGCACCGTCTCGCTCTGCATCTGTGCGTCTGTGTTTGCGGCAATCGCGGCCTGCGCCGTCTCCGACGCCATCTGTTCTTCCGTATTTGTCTGGATTGCCTGCAGGATCTGTTCGCTCTGCATCTGCTGCCCGACCGCAGCCTCTATGCCGGCCTGCACCGTCTCGTCGATCGCGCCGGATTCGACCGCCGCCTGATAGCTCGCCCGGTCCATCTGCAGCACCGAAGCGACGACCTGTTCTTCGACCGTATCCCGGACCGCCTGCGTCACCTGGGTGCCCGCCTGTTCCCGAACTGCGGCCGTCACCTGCGCGGCCACCTGTTCCCGGACCGCAGCCGTCACCTGCTCCCGGATATAGGAACACTGCTGCTCCACCGCTTCCGTCACGGCGGCAAGAGCTTTTTCGTGTACCGCATCCGCATCCAGGGAAGCGATCACCGCGTCCAGCGTGTCCGCATATCCCTCGACCGTCAGCGGCGGAACCTCCACCCCCGCGGCAGCCAGCTGCGTACCGGCGGTGGAAAGCAACGTCTCAAACACCTGTCTGGCGCCGCCGTTTAAGGAATCGTTGTTGGCGGCGATCGTCTGCAATCCCTCCTGCAGTTCGGAAGCCCCGGACTGGAGCGCGGCGGCTCCCGCGTCCAGCTCTCCGCCGCCGTTTTTCAGCGCCTCCGCCCCGGCTGCCAGCTGTTCCACGCCATCCGCCAGTTCTCCGGATTTTTCAAACAGCTCCGAAAGCCCGTCGTACAGCTGGGAGGAACCGTCCGTCAGCTGCTCCATCGCGTCCGCCAGTTCCTCCATGGAACCGCTCAGTCCGTCCATATCGCCGAACCGGTCCGTGTCGGTCCCGTTCCACAGCTCGTTGGTAGCCAGCGTGACCGTCATGCCCAGCTCGAAATGTTCCGCATCGGCGGAGATCTCCAGATAATCGGGGATCTCGAATTGATCCTCCGAGATCGCCAGGTTCTCCTGCAGTCCCGGCAGCGCCGCTCCGACGACGACGGTGCGGCTGCCGTCGTTGATCAGCTTTCCGTTCGTCACGCCCACGTTCGTGAAGATATCGTTGTCCAGCACAACTCCCGTCACCATGGCAAAGGGCACGTAGATCGTTTCCTTTTTGCCCTCGATCTCCACCTCCTCATACTGACGGGCCGTGTAATCGAAACGGATCGTGACCCGTCCGCTCTTTCCGGCCAGCTCGGCGGGAGAAACCGTCTCTCCGTTCAGCTTGTAGGTCACGGACAGGCCCACCGGCAGTTCTTTTTCCGTATTTCCCTGATAATAGATATCGCGGCCCTGGGCGTCCCAGACAACCGCCCCGCCGCTGCCCATGGTATAACCCTCGTCGCCCCTGACGTTTTCCACGTTCGTAAGCTCCGTTTGGTCGTTCAGCGTCTGGCTGCCGGACGGATTGCTGAGCCAGTCGCTGACGAGGATCTTCTGCACGGCCCCGTCCGGCCCGGCAAAAATATAAACCGTCTCGTCTTTCTCGCTTCCCTGGCTGCGGGAAGAACCCGGCCGCCCCTCATTGGCGGACGCCTCAGGTTCCGGCTGCTCCGTCTCCCCGTTCGCCGTCTCTCCGGACGTCCTCTCTCCCCCATTTAAAGCGTAAACGGTGGTCGCGACGCCCCCGGCCGCCAGCGCCGCGCAAAGGCCAAGCGACACGATCTTCTTTACCGATTTCTTCATTTCAAAATAACCTCCCGTTCTTTCTTTGATTTGACTGCCGCTCTCATTCCAAATGTGGTGGCGCAGATCACCCTGTCGCACAGCAGCAGAAGCGCCGGCAGGACCAGGATCACGGCCAGCATACTCACGACCGCGCCTCTCGCCATCAGCATACACATAGACCCGATCATATCGATATCGGAATACAGCGCCACGCCGAACGTCGCGGCAAACAGTCCCATGCCGGACACGATGATCGACGGGATCGAGGCGGCAAGAGCGATCCGTACCGCCTCTTTTTTGCCGTTCCCGTTCACGCGCTCCTCCTTATACCGCGTCGTCATCAGGATCGCGTAGTCTACGGTCGCGCCCAGCTGGATCGTGCTGATGCAGATCGGAGCGATGAACGGCAGGCTCTGCCCGAGATAATGAGGCAGCCCCAGGTTGATGAAGATCGCCGACTCGATCACCGCGATCAGGATAAACGGCAGGGAAACGCTCCGCTCCACCAGCGCGATGATCAGGAAAATGGCGATGATGGAGACCGCGTTGACGACCCGGAAATCATGCGCCGTCGTATCGATCATATCTTTCATGCAGGGCGCTTCCCCGATCAGCATCCCGCTCGGGTCATATTTTTTCAGGATCGTGTTCAGCGCTTCGATCTGCGCGTTGACCGCGTCGCTGGCCACCCTGTATTCGGAATTGATCAGCAGCAGCTCCCACCGATCGCTCTTCAGGAGCCCCGCGACCGATTCCGGCAGGACTTCCGCCGGCACGCGGGAACCGAGCACGGATTCCAGGCCCAAAACGTATTTGACGCCGCCGACCTGTTCCATCTCGTCCATCATGGCCCGGACGGATCTGGAAGAAAGGTCCGCGTCCACCAGCAGCATATGGGTCGAAGCGATATCAAAATCCTCCGACAGCTTGCGGTTGGCGATCACATACTCCATGTCCTCCGGCAGACATTCGCCCATATCGTAGTACACTTCGTCGTTGGTTTTTGAATAACCGTAATAAGCGGGCGGGATCAGCAGCGCAAAGATCACGAGGAATACCGGAAATATCCGCACAACGCCTTTCGCGAAGCCGTTCATATCCGGGATCAGGGACCGATGCTTCGTCCTCTGCAGCGGCTTGTCAAACACGAGGATCAATGCCGGGAGCACCGTCACGCAGCCCGCCACGCCGAAGACCACGCCTTTCGCCATTACGATGCCCAGATCACGGCCCATGGTAAAGGACATAAAGCAAAGCGCGATGAAACCGGCTATCGTCGTGATGGAACTGCCGATCACGGAAGTCAGCGTCTCCCGGATCGCTTCCGCCATCGCTTCACGAATGTCTTCATGCCGCGTGCGCTGTTCATTATAGCTGTGCCACAGGAAAATGGAGTAATCCATCGTAACGGCCAGCTGCAGGACCGCCGAAAGCGCTTTCGTGATATAGGAGATCTCGCCTAAAAATACATTGGATCCCAGATTCAAAAGGATCATCATGCCGATGCTGGCAAGAAACACGAACGGTGCCAGCCAGCTGTCCAGAAAGATCAGCATCGCGGCGCAGGCCAGCAGCACGGCGATCCCCACATACACCGGCTCCTCTTTCTCGCACAGGTCTTTCAGGTCCGTTACCAGCGCGGATATTCCGGACACGAAGCACTGTTTTCCGGCGATCTGCCGGATCTGCCGGATTGCGTCCATCGTGACGTCCGAGGACGTAGACGTATCAAAGAACACCGCCATGATCGTGGCGTTCTCCGTATTGAACTCGTCATAGATCCGGTCGGGCAAAAACTCCATCGGGACCGAAATATCCATGATGGAATCGTACCAGAGCACCGTTTCTACATGATCGATCTGCTCGATCTGCTTTTTCAGCTCCGCTGTGTCGCGGACCGGCATATCCTCCACGATGAGGAAAGAAAACGCCCCTTTGTCAAAGTCCTCCAGAAGCTCGTTCTGCCCGATCACCGTCTCCATATCCTCCGGCAGGTAATTGAGCATGTCATAATTGATCCGCGTCCCCATCATCCCGAACACGGAGGGAATCAGGAGGATCAGCGTGATTACCAGGATTGGTATGCGGTATTTCACGACCGCTTTTCCAAAACGCATGATCTGTCACCTCTCTTTTTTTATTCTGCTCCCATTATAATCCGGCCGTTTTTCCGCGGATACAGACACAAAACGCCCCGTGTCTGTTTTTCAGACACGAGGCGCCGAAATGACTGATTTTTGTGTTTTTCGCAGAATACCCGTTAATTTTCCTCGCAGTGAGCGATCATCTCTTCCAATATTTCTTTTTTCATCTCGCGCAGACGCGCAAATATGCCGCGGATGTCCTCGGTCATCCCGGTCCGCAGCCAGCCGGACGTAATCCCGAAGCCCAGGCTCGACAGATATTTTCTTATGACCTCGCGGTCCCTGTCGCTGATATTGCGGCCGTCCAGGATCGAGGTCAGATACGCGTTGATCACATGATCGCAGACGACCCACATGTACTGTTCGTACAGTTCCCGGCTGACCGAATTGTAGATATGCAGCACCGCCCGCTTTTTGGACAGCGCCAGATCGATCACCGTTTCCAGGCAGTCCTCGATCTTCTCCACGGTCGGATAGGCGCGGATAACCGTCTCCGCGTCTTCCATGACGATTTCCTCAAGCAGCTTCGGAATATCTTCAAAATAATAATAAAATGTGTTCCGGTTCACGCCGCAGTCCGCCACGATATCCTTGACCGTGATCTGCGAAAGCGGACGTTCGGTAAGCAATTTTATAAAAGAATCCTTGATCGCCTTTTTCGTAAAGCCTGCCACTGCCTCTCCTCCTGCCTGCATTTATCGGTTCCTGCCTCGCCGGACAGGGTTTCCCGCCCAAAACGCGCATGGGCGGTGCCGTCCCGCCGTTACGCGCTGTATAACACCTTCCCCCGGCAGTACGTCCGGTACACGTCGTAATTGTCCTCCAGCACCACGATATCCGCGTCGCAGCCCGCGGCCAGACGCCCCTTGCGGCCGGACACGCCCAGACAGCGGGCCGGATTCAGCGTACAGGCATTCAGCGCCGCGTCAAACGGCACCATCGCTTTCTCGGCCAGCAGCTTCAGGCCGCGGTTCATGTGCAGGGTGCTCCCGGCAATGGTATCGGTCCCTTTCAGATACGCCAGCCCGCTGTCCCGGATCTCGATGGGATGCCCGCCCAGATCGTACTCGCCGCCCGGCGGGCAATGTTTGGCCCGCAGAGAGTCCGTGATCATGATTCCATAATCGCGCCCTTTGGCGGCAAAGAAATTGTTCAGGGACGCCAAATGGGAATGACAGCCGTCGCAGATGACCTCGCCGTAAATGTCCCGGACCCGCAGGGCGGTCCCCACCAGCCCCGGCTGCCGGTGCACAAAGCCGGTCATGCCATTGTATACATGCGTCATGGACATAGCGCCGTTGGCAATGCCCATCAGCGCCTGTTCGTAAGTCGCCGAAGAATGTCCCATACTGACCACCACGCCATGGGTGCTGCAGTACCGGGTCAGCGCGAAATCCTCGTCGTGCTCCGGGGCCAGGGTGATGTAGCGGATCAGCCCGTGGGCCGCCTCCTGATAGCCCGCGAACTGCTCCACCGACGGCCGCGCGATGGCTTCCGGCGGCTGGGCTCCCTTATATTCCATATCCAGGTACGGCCCCTCGAAATGAATCCCCAGGATCTCCGCCCCCTCGTAACCCTTTTCCACCACGGACGCCACGTTTCCCACCGCTTTGGTGAGCACGTCCGGCATCTGGGTCACGGTGGTCGGCAGGATCGACGTCACGCCCTCCTCCGGGATCCGGCGCATCCACTCGCGCAGTCCCTCCGGCTCTCCGTCGTTGGTATCAAATCCATAGGCCCCATGGGTATGCACATCGATAAAACCAGGCACGATGCGCCGGTCGCCGTAATCCTCATCCGCCTGCTTCGTCCCATACGCGTATACCGCCTCGATGCGCCCCTGCTGCACTTCCAGCTGCGCCGCCATAAATTGTCCCGCCTGCCAGACGCGGGTACTCTGAATAATCATAATGTTCCCCTTCCTTTCCTGATATTTTATTGAAATAGAATCCGATCCGCTGTTCTATATGGGTCCAACGCGGCCCCTTCTCCGCCCAAGCGTTTCCCGCTGCATCGGTACGCCGCATGTGATTTCTTTAAAAACCTCTCACCGTATGAAAACGCGCTGCCGCCCGATCGCCGGCCGCTCCGGTCAGGCGCCGGCCGCCTCTTCCCGCCGGATCGTAACCGACGTGATCACCGGCTGGTCCTCCGGCGCGATGCTCCCGTTGCCGTCGGTCGGTTCCGCATCCTCGCAAATCTGGTCCACAATCTCCATCCCCTCCGTCACATAGCCGAAAGCCGCGTACTGGCCGTCCAGATGCAGGCTGTCGGACTGCACGATGAAAAACTGGGAGCTGGCGCTGTTATAGCTGCGGGAACGCGCCATGGAGATCGCGCCCCTGGTGTGGGACAGCGGATTATCGTGCCCGTTGGCGGAAAATTCTCCCACGATCGTCGTATCGGAGCCGCCCAGACCGGTCCCCTCCGGATCGCCTCCCTGCATCATGAACCCGTCGATGATGCGGTGAAACGTGAGGCCGTCATAAAAACCGCTTTCCGCCAGCGCCACGAAATTATCCACCGTGGCCGGCGCGGCGGACGGTTCCAGCAAAACCGTGACCGTTCCGTAATCCTCGATGGCAATGTCCGCGTAAATATCTACGCCCTCCTCCGCGGTCCCCGCAGGCGCGCCCGTACTTTCCTCCGCCTGCTTCCGGTTCCGCCCCGAAACGCCCGCCCAGATACCCGCGGCGGCCAGAACCGCAACGGCGCAACATACGGCGCAAATCCCATAGAACCGCTTATTCTTTCCCGGAGGTTCCTGCGCCTTTGACGAATGATTCTTTGCCATATAAAAACATCTCCATTCCATTGTTTAATCGCTTGCCGGCACAAAGCCTGCTATGTTTTAGTATACTTCATGACGAACCGTCTGTCCATCCGTTTTCCGGCCAAATCTTTCCGATTATTATGCAGTAAAATGCCCATCTCTTTTCTGAAAGAGATGAGCATCTGCAGTTTTGCCGCACAGTCACAGCACAGCCGCCGCGGAGTGCGTCAAACTCTGCCCAGCTTGTCAGTGCGCCACTTCCATGTGCACATTTTTCCCTTTGATCCTGGCGTTCTTCATGGCCTTCAGGACCGTAGAGGCGCTTTCCTCCGGCACGTCCACAAACGTGTAACCGTCGAACATGTCGATGCTGCCTACCACGCGGCCGGAGATGCCGGACTCGCCTGCGATGGCGCCCAGGATGTCTCCGGGCCGCACGTTCTGATCCTTGCCGATATTGATGAACAGGCGCACCATGCCGGTCTCGCCATCGCGCCTGCCGCGGCCGCCCCGGTCGTCGCGTCCGTAACGGTCCCGCCCGCCGCGGTTTCCGTCGCGGTCATCCCAGCCGCCCCGGTCGTCTCTGCCGTACCGGTCTCCGCGCCCGCCCCGGTCATAGCGGTCGTCCCAGCCGCGGCCGCCTCTGCCGCCCCGGTCTCCGCGGCCGCGGCGGTCCAGGTCGTCCAGCCACCGGGGCAGGGTGCTGCTCTCGTAAATGTCCTCTCCTTCCTCGCCCATGGACATCCGCAGAAGAGCGGCGGCCACATCCATGGAAGTGTATTCTCCCTCCAGAATCTTCCGCTCGATCAGGTTTACCATCTTGCTCAGGTCCGTATCCCGAATCAATTCCTCCGCCTGCTCCATGATCTTGTCCGCTTTAATCTCGGTAATGTCGTTCAGAGACGGGATTGCCTGGGGAATGATCTTCGTCTTGCAGTAACGCTGAATGTCCCGCAGCTTGTAGACCTCGCGCCCCACCACGAAACTGAACGCGATGCCGGAATGTCCCGCGCGGGCTGTGCGGCCGATGCGGTGTACGTAATATTCGTCGTCCTGCGGAATATCATAATTGAATACCGCTTCCACGTTCCCCACGTCGATGCCTCTGGCCGCCACGTCCGTCGCCACCAGAATCTCCGTCTTGCCGGTGCGGAAACTGTTCATGACGCGGTCCCGCTGCATCTGCTTCAGGTCGCCGTGCAGGCCCTCCGCGAAATACCCGCGGCCCTGCAGTTCGCCCACCAGCTCATCCACCTGCTTTTTCGTATTGCAGAACGCCATGGACAGCTTCGGCGAGTACATATCCAGGAGACGGCACATGACCTCCACCTTGGTGCCGCGCCGGACTTCGTAATAATACTGGGTCACCTCCGGCACCGTCAGCTCTTTCTGGACCATTTTCACCATGACCGGATCTTTCTGGAATTTCTGGGCGATCCGCTGGATCTCCATGGGCATGGTGGCCGAAAACATCAGCGTCTGCCGTTCTTCCGGCAGGTCTCCCAGGATCGTCTCCATGTCCTCCAGAAATCCCATGTCCAGCATTTCATCCGCCTCGTCCAGGATCGCTGTATGCACATGGTCGCAACGGATCGTTTTCCGCCGCATGTGGTCCATCACGCGCCCCGGCGTGCCGATCACGATCTGCACTCCCTCCTTCAGGCTGCGGATCTGCCTCGTAATATCCTGCCCCCCGTAAACGGGAACCACCTTGATCCCGTGCATATATTTGGCAAGCCGCCTCATTTCCTCCGCCACCTGGATCGCCAGCTCCCGGGTGGGGCAGAGCACAATCGCCTGCAGTTTTTTATCCCTGGGATCCACCTTCTGCAAAAGCGGGATGCCGAACGCCGCCGTCTTGCCGGTCCCGGTCTGCGCCTGGCCCACGATATCACGGCCCTCCATCTGCACCGGGATCGCCTGGGCCTGGATCGGCGTCGCCGCCTCGAAGCCCATCTCCGTCACCGCTCTCAGAATCCTGCTGTCCAGTTCCAAATCTTCAAATCTGATCGTTTCCATATTGTCTCTTCAAAATCCTTTCTGTCAAACACTCGCTGTCCTGTGTTCCTGCGGGCCGTCTCAGCCCATCATCTGCCTGCCGCTCCCGGCCGCCTGCTTTCCTGCCGTCTGTTTCCGCCCCATAGGAGCGCCCGGCCGTATCTTCCCGCCGGCCGTTTCCGCCCCATAGGAGCGCCCGGCTGCATTTTCCGCCGGCCGGATCATTCTCTCCCAACCGGCAGATACATCTCCGCTCCCGGCCGCCCTCTCCTCTTTCTTCCGTGAAAAAACGAGAAGACTCAAGACAGATCCCTGAATCTTCTCGTTTCATTCTTCCAGACTATAGCAGAATTTCCCCTGAAAGTCAAGCGATTCTTTCCCTCTTGTCCGCCCATCCGGCCTGGTTCAAAGGAGCAAATTCCCGAGCCAGGTCCCACCGCGGGCTTCCATGCGGGACCGGCGCCCTTTCCAAAAATGGAAAACGCTCCGTCACACCTTGAACCGGTATCCCACGCCCCAGATCGTCTCGATATACTGCGGTTTCGCCGTGTTGAACTCGATCTTCTCACGGATCTTCTTGATATGCACCGTCACCGTCGCGATATCGCCGATGGACTCCATGTCCCAGATCTTGGAGAACAGTTCCTCCTTCGTATATACATGGTTCGGATTCTGGGCCAAGAACGCCAGCAGATCAAACTCCTTCGTTGTGAAATTTTTCTCCTCGCCGTTGACCCAGACCCGGCGGGCGGTCTTATCGATCTTCAGGCCCCGGATCTCGATGATGTCGTTGACAGGCATACCGCTGCTGACCAAACGCTCATAGCGGGCCAGATGCGCTTTCACGCGGGCAACCATCTCGCTGGGGCTGAACGGCTTCGTAATATAATCGTCCGCGCCCAGACCCAGGCCGCGGATCTTGTCAATATCCTCTTTTTTCGCCGATACCATGATGATCGGCGTATTCCTGACCTCCCGGATACGGCGGCAGATCTCAAAACCGTCCATGCCGGGAAGCATCAGATCCAGCACAAACAGGTCATAATCTCCCGCCAGGGCCCTGGCCAGTCCCGCCTCGCCGTCGTGCTCCATTTCTACCGCAAACCCGCTCAGCTCCAAATAATCCTTTTCCAGCTCCGCAATGCTTACCTCATCCTCAATCAGCAGTATTTTCTTCATGGTTTGCCTCCTGATATTTTCTCAGCACGAAATGGATCTCCGTACCGATGCCCTCCTTGCTGGTGGCCCAGATCTTCCCCCCATGGTCCTCGATGATCTTGCGCACGATGGACAGGCCGATGCCGCTGCCTCCCTTGGAGGTATTGCGCGACTCGTCCGCCCGGTAGAACCGGTCAAAAATATTCGGCAGGTCGCGGGGCGAGATCCCGCGTCCGTTATCCTCGATCTCAACCTCGATGAAATCCCCCACGTCCTTGATGCGGATATTGATAAGGCCCTTCTTTTTGTCCAGATATTTCACGGAATTGCTGATGATGTTGTTGATCACCCGCTTCATCTGCTCCGCGTCGGCGATGACCACCACGTCCTCATCCACATAATTAAAATACCCCAGCTCGATATTGTTCGTATCCAGCTCCAGCCCTACCTCTTCCACGCAGTCCCGGAAATAGTTTGCCACATTGATCTTGGAAAACGTATAAGGGATCTTATTGCTGTCAATCTTCGAATAAAAAGTCAGCTCATCCACCAAACGATCCACGTCGTTGGCCTTGTTGTAAATCGTGCGGATATATTTGTCCAGACGTTCCGGCGACGAAGCCACGCCGTCCAGGATGCCCTCCGCGTAGCCCTTGATGGCCGTCACGGGCGTTTTCAGGTCGTGGGAAATATTCAGCAAAAGCGCCTTGCTTTCCTCGTCGTACTGCATTTTCTGCTCGGTAGACTCCTTCAGCCGGACCCGCATTTCCTCAAAATCCTGGCACAGCTTACCGATCTCGTCGTCGCTGTCGAACTCCATCGTGAAGTCCAGATTGCCGTTCTTGATCTCGTTCGTCGCTTTCTGGAGCTGGCTCAAAGGCTTCAGGATCGACTGGTACACCCAGATGACCAGGATCACGGCCACGATCACCAGGATCATGACGCCGGAGAAAATGATCTCGCGCATCAGGGATTTCATCTCCGGCAGGTACCCCGTGAAGCCAGAAACGATAAAAACGCTCCCCTCCGCGCCGTCGCTGAAATAAAAATCCTCCTGCTTGATCAGGTGCTGGGTGTCGCCGTCCAGATAAATGCTGCCCTCCATGGCCTGGTCGGGACTGCCGAACTCAGGGAGCGTCCCCGACAGATCCTCGCCGCCCAGGGCGAGGCCATTGTAAAGAATCTCCTCTCCCCTGCGCACGATCAGATAGGCGTACTTGCCGTTCAGCTTTTCATTGACCTCTTCCTGATAGTCCGGGTCCAGGAACACGTCCGCGTTTTCCTGCAGCGTGTTCTGTATCTCCTTCTGATTGCTCCGGGTCAGCCGGTTAAAGACCTGCACCGGATTGCTGGCCAGGATATCCAGCTGCTCCGTCAGACCGTAGACGCGGCTGAATTCCGTGATCTGGTAATTGGTCAGCACCATAAACGCCAGATAGAACAGACATAAGGGCCCCACTGTGATCAAAATAAACGCGATCGCCAGTCGAGTCCTTATCTTCATGCTAAACCCCTCTCCCATCCGCGGCGTCTCCTCTGCCGCTGCTCTCTGATCAGGCGTACGGCCTTCTCCCCCGCAGTCTGCGCCCTGATTTCTTTCAGGTAATAGTATAACACATTTGCGATAGCGTGTTTATAAAATGATTCTAAACATTTTATGAAATGAAATCGCGGCTTTTTCCGCGGAAATTCACGTTTTTTGCACGGTAAGATACGTGTCCAGACCGTCAAACTGATCCGAATAGCTGACCGCGCCCTCGTATTGATTGGACTGCAGGATGACGTTTACCGTATTGCAGACGCAGCGCTTCAGCTCCCGGATATCCAGCGTCCCTTTCTCCAGCGCCCTGCGGATATCCGCGTGATCGGACACCGCCCCGGGCATGACGATATCGTTGCCGGCCCGCAGGCACCCGGCCGCGGTACATTCGCCCGCCGTTGAGGAAGTGGTCGTCGTCCAGTCGGTCATGATCGTGCCGGCGAAGCCCCATTCGTCCCTGGCGGCTTTCGTGCAGAGATCATGGCTGTTTGCCGTATGAACGCCGTTGATCAGATTATAGGAGGTCATAATGCTCATGGGCTGGGAATTTTTCACGGCGATCTCGAAGCCCTTCAGGTAAATCTCCCGCAGCGTCCGCTCCGACACCACGGAATCCGAGCCCTTGCGGTTGTCTTCCTGGTTGTTGCAGGCGAAATGCTTGATCGTCGTCCCGCAGCCCGGCACGCTCTGCACGCCCATCGTAATGGCCGATGCCATGATGCCGGACAAAAGCGGATCTTCGGAATAATACTCAAAATTCCTGCCGCAGAGAGGGTTCCGGTGGATGTTCATGCCCGGCGCCAGCCACAAAGTCACCTCAAACAGTTCCATTTCATGACCGATCATGACGCCGATCTCTTTCACCAGCTCCGTGTCCCAGGTCTGCGCCAGCAGCGTGCCCACGGGGATCGCGGTGCAGTACTGATAATAGGGCGTCCCTTCCGCAGTCTTGCCCGTCGCAAAAAAACCGCCCTCAAACGCTTCTCTTATATCGCCTTTTACAATCCTGCCGTCCTTCACCCGGTAAACCTGATTCAGCCGCAGACCTGCCGGACCGTCCGCCAGCACGATGCTGGCCACGTTCCAGGGCGCGTCCGCCGCCGCGCTGACCGTCTCCGCCGCGGCCCCCGGCACGGTCTGACCCGCGGACCCCAGTTCGCTCCCCTGCGCTTTGGTGATATCGCCGGTCGCCAGCGCCACCAGCTGATCCAGGGAAAGACTCTCCGTGATCTCGCCGGCCCGCCCCGGCAGCGTATCCGGGACCTCTGCATAAACCACGGTCCTCTCCGGCAGTTCCGCCGCCTTTATATCCGCTGACGGCAGCTTTGCCGCTTCCGCCAGCCACGCCGCTTCCTTCTCCCGCATTTTCTGCCGGTCCGGACAAAGCTCTTCCAGCGGCTCTTTCCGGACGCAGATGTGTTCGCACCGCGTCAGCGCCGCGTCCTCGTCCAGGCGCAGGGAACCCGCGAGCGCCGCCTGTCCCAGCGAATTTCCTACCCAGATCCCGTAGCAGCCCGCCTCCAGGATCCAGGCCGCCTCTTCCTCTGAATAAGACGCCAGCTGTTCCAGCGCAAATGTGATTGTGAGCGTCTGGGCCTCGCCCGGCTTCAGCAGGTCCGTTTTCCCGAACCCGGCCAGACGGCGGTACTCTTTCGCCAGCCTGCCCTGGGGACAGGATACGTAGACCTGTACGACTTCCCCGCCCGCATAAACGGAACCGATATTTCTGACCTCCGCTTCCACCGCCGCCGCGGGCCTGTCCGTACCCAGCCCGGCGATCCGGATGCTCACCGTTTTAACCGCGAACTCCGTATACGAAAGCCCGTAACCGAACCCGTAACGCACCGGCACGTCAAAGGTATCGAAATACCGGTAGCCTACATAGATGCCCTCTTTATATTCCTCCTTAAACACGTCGCCGCTCTTGAAGCTGAAATAAGACGCGTTGGGATAGTCGGCGTAATCCAGCGCCCAGGTATCCGCCAGCTTGCCGGACGGCGTTACCGCTCCGGAGATCACGTCCGCGAACGCGTTTCCGCCTTCCTGCCCCGCCTGCATGAACTGCAGGATGCCCCGGATGCCCGGAAATTCATCCGCAAACGCCAGATCCACCAGCCCGCCCGTGTTGATCACCAGCAGAATATTCTCGTAACAGGCAGCAATCTGCGCCAGCAGCGCTTTTTCCTCCGCGGAAATATAATAATCTCCCTCCGTATCATGGCGGTCCGCGTTCTCCCCGGCTACGCGGCTGAGCACAAAGACCGCCGTATCCGCCCCGTCGTTTTTCGCCAGCGCCTCATTGATGGGCGAGCCGCAGGGAACCTGGAACGGCGTCCGTGAATACGCCCGGAAGAATCCCCATCGATGGATCCTGGCTTTCCGGAGAACCGCGTTTTTCCATTTCAGCCGGGCCCGCGCGTAGAGATTTTCATAATCCTCCAGCCACGC
Organism: uncultured Lachnospiraceae bacterium; assembly: GCA_947626915.1. Lineage (GTDB taxonomy): Bacteria > Bacillota > Clostridia > Lachnospirales > Lachnospiraceae > UBA3402. Next base: position 496 of record CANQUA010000045.1, on the reverse strand, counting down.
CTCGCTGGTCACCTCATACCCCGCGTTCACCATGCCCTGATAAATGCTCACGCAGTCCCGCTCATTGACATCGCCGGAACCGGTGCCGCCCTTGACGGTCTTCACGGCTCCCGCTCCGTACAATCCGATCCGGCTCCCTTTTGGCAGGGGCAGGAACCCGCCCTCGTTCTTCAGCAGCACGAACCCCTCGGCCGCCGCCCGCCGCGCCAGTTTCCGATGCTCTGTCTCACGCTCCGTTACTTCCTGGGTGGTCTGTCCCACCAGTCCGCGTTTCCTCAATTTCATACGTAACCTCCTCGCCCGGATATCCCGGGAGCAACCGTTTCGCCAGTTTTCGCAGGATACCGCTCATAAGACCGGATCCGGCATACGTTTTTCCATTATACCTTAGAAAAAACGGTTTTTCCAGGGCGGATATCCCTTGAGTTTCCGCAGTTTTGTCCACCGACAATACATTACTTATGAACATCTTTGAAAAAATCTCAAAAAAATAAGG
>CANQUA010000044.1 GCA_947626915.1 uncultured Lachnospiraceae bacterium | reverse complement strand
TGAGAGCGTTGAGATCGTTGGTATCAGCGAAGAGACCCGCACGACTGTTGTAACCGGTATCGAGATGTTCCGTAAACTGCTTGATATGGCTCAGGCCGGCGACAATATCGGCGCTCTGCTTCGTGGCGTTCAGAGAACAGAGATCGAGAGAGGCCAGTGCCTTGTAAAGCCCGGTTCTGTAAAGTGCCATCATAAGTTCACGGCTCAGGTTTACGTCCTGACCAAAGACGAGGGTGGCCGTCATACTCCGTTCTTCAACAATTATCGTCCGCAGTTCTATTTCAGAACAACCGACGTAACCGGCGTCTGCGAGCTGCCGGCCGGCACTGAGATGTGCATGCCTGGTGACAACGTAGAGATGACCGTAGAGCTGATCCATCCGGTAGCTATGGAGCAGGGACTTCGCTTCGCTATCCGTGAGGGCGGCCGTACCGTTGGTTCCGGCAGAGTTGTTACCATTATTGAATAATTCGGCTGAAACACAGTAAGAAAGCTTCCGGGAAATTCCCGGGAGCTTTTTTTCGCGGACGGAAGCGGTGATGGTGATAAGAAGCGGGGGAGCATGGTTTCCGATGGAGGTTTGAGATTATACGAAAGGGGCAGTGCAGAAGCTGTCGAAAAATCTGTTTTTAGCATGCGCTTTTGTGACGCCGGCTTATTCACTGCTCCACCTTCCGGACGCCCCGCAGGGCAGTATGAGGCCGGTGCTTCGGACGGGAAGACCCAGTTCGTCTGCGGCGACGCTGCCGCCGTGTTTCTTCGCCACTTCCAGGGAAAGCAGATAGGCCAGCACGGAGGGAGCCAGGCCGGTGGTGTAGGAATTGATCAGGAAAAACAGGGGCCTGTCGGACAGGAGGCGGGCGCAGGACTGCACAAGCGGATGGATGGCGTCCTCAATTTTCCAGATCTCTCCCTTGGGGCCGCGGCCGTAGGAGGGCGGGTCCATGATGATCCCGTCGTAATGGTTTCCGCGGCGCAGTTCCCGCTCCGCGAATTTCATGCAGTCGTCGACGATCCAGCGGATGGGGGCCTGCTCCAGGCCGCTGGCTTTGGCATTTTCCCTGGCCCATCCTACCATGCCTTTGGAAGCGTCTACGTGGGTCACGTTGGCGCCGGCCGCCGCTGCCGCCAGAGTCGCGCCGCCGGTATAGGCGAACAGGTTCAGGATGCGGACCGGCCGCCCGGTGTCGCGGATCAGCTTCCCGAACCAGTCCCAGTTGGCGGCCTGTTCGGGAAAGAGGCCCGTATGTTTGAAGCTGAACGGTTTGAGATTGAACGTCAGCTCGCGGTAGCGGATGCTCCACTGGTCGGGAAGATCGAAAAATTCCCATTGGCCGCCGCCTTTGGAGCTGCGGTGGTAACGGGCGTTGGGATGCGACCATCCGGCTGCGTCCCGCGGCGTGTCCCAGAGGATCTGGGGATCAGGGCGGACCAGAAGATACTTTCCCCATCGTTCCAGTTTTTCACCCTTTGAGCAATCAATGACTTCGTAATCGTTCCATGTATCTGCCAGCCACATATCGTTTCAACCTTTCGCCTGCGTCTTTGTCTGCGTGATGCTTTTGTTTTTATTTTATTATAATAGGAAGAGAAAGCAGCGTCAAGAGAAGCGGAATGGGGGCGCCGTTAAAAATTAAGAAAAACGAGAATCGTAATATAATTGAAAGATATAGGGAGTTGCATTAATTCAAATACCCTGATAAAATAGAAATCAGTGGAGTTGTAGGAAGTTACAAAGGAGTGTGTCAAAATGAAAAAGAGAGGATTACTGCTGGCGGCTTTGTCTGCCGTGATGGCCGTAGGCGCGGCTGTGACAACGCAGGCGGCGACCGGCTGGGTGCAGAGAGACGGGGCGTGGGTTTATGAGGAGGACGGTTCTCTGGTGACGAACGAGTGGAAGAGAGACGCCCAGAATCAGTGGCGTTATCTGGACTGGTCGGGCAAGATGGCGAAGGACACCTGGGTGGAGGATCAGTTCTACGTGGATCAGAACGGCATTATGGTCTCCAAAACCTGGCTGCAGCTGGACCAGGATATTAACGGCAAGACCGATGAGCTTCACTGGTATTATTTCCAGGATAACGGCAAGGCGGTCATGGACAGCTGGAAGAGGATCGATGGCCAGTACTATCATTTTAACGAAGAAGGCGCCATGGAGACCGGCTGGATCGAGGACAATATGTATTACTGCCGTGAGAGCGGCGCGGCCAAGACCGGCTGGCAGCTTTTGTATCCTCCGGAAGATGAGGACGATTATTGGGACTATTCCTATTCGCCGTTTGACGATCTGGAGGGGAAACGCTGGTACTATTTCAGCGCTACCGGCAAAAAATATGTGCCGCCGGAAGACAGTGATTCGGATTATGTCGAGCGCCGGATCGACGGCGTGTATTATTGCTTTAACCGGAATGGGGCCATGCAGACCGGATGGGTCTATATGGGGTCGAACGATGAAACGGTAGACGAGGATTCGATCGCCAATTATCATTTTTATGGTCCTGACGGAGGCCTGGTGACGGGCTTTTATTCCGCGGAACCGCCGGAAGCATTATACAGCGAGTATGAGAATACGGTGGAATGGTTCTATTTCACCAAAACGGGTGAGCCCAAGGTGGGACCGAAAGAGGGAGAGGCCTATACCAGCGATTTCCTGACGGTCAATGGCAAGACGTACTTATTTAATGAGCTGGGGAACCCGGTGTACGGTCTGCAGAAAGTGTATTTGGGGAATCGGAACAGCGATACCGCCGGGGACGCGGACTGGACGACCTATTATTTCTATCCGAATGACCGGACCGCCGCGAAAGGGAAGGTGACGGTCGAAGAGACGGACGGCGCAGAGACCACCTATTATTTCGGGACGACGGGGAAAGGCTTTACCGGAGTTTACGGCGGGTACCTGTATTATAAGGGCAAGCTGCAGAAAGCGGAGGACGGCGCCCGCTACCAGCCGGTCAAGGTTCTGGGCAAAACGTATCTGGTCAACGCGTCGGGCCGGGTGACCAAGAGCACCTCCGGCGTCAAGGATGCGGACGGTACCAGATATGCCACGGACAAAAACGGCATTCTGCTGAAGGTGGACGACGAGCCTGTGACAGAGGACTACGGCTGGGATCCGGAAGAACCATATATTGAGTACTGATTAGAATGACACAGCACCGTTTGGCGGCAGGAAGATCTGAAAGGATTTTCCCGCCGCTTTTTTGTTTTGTCCCGGACGGTCTGCGGGGAAAACAGCCGGGCTTTCTGCGCTTTTCGCGCTGCCCGGCCGTCTTAAAATCATGTCTGTATGGGGATGAACGGAGAAGGAGAGCGATCTATTTTGCCTTCGCCGTCCCACTGATAAAAGGGTTCCGGTCCCCGAACACCTGATCCACCAGTTTCAGCAGCTGGCGGCGGTTGCCGACCTCGGCGTTGGCGTAGATCTTGCCCAGACGGTAGCGGAGCGCCCCCTCGGAGATGTACTGCCGTTCGCATATGTTATCGTTTGTGTATCCTTCCCTCAGGTCGGACGCTATCTTGAAATCCAGCGGATCAAGATTGATCAGGCAGCGTTCCATGGCTTCCAGGGATTTGATCGTGGGGTTTTGGTAGTAAGGGTCTTCCGCCAGCAGCTTGGCCGGAGTGCTGCATTCCGAAGGCTGCAGGCCGGCTGTGCTTTCGCGCACGATGATGCGGCACGGGACGATGATGCGGAAAACCAGCCGGCCCGTCGTATCCTGCCGCAGAAGCTGCCAGGCCGTAAATGCCTGTTTCCCGATGGTATTCATATCCATGGCCGTCGTGGTGATGCCGGGCGAGTGCAGCTCGCCGATCTTCATATTGCCGAATCCGGCGATATAAAGCTGTTCCGGAACGTGAATCCCCACCGCGGCCAGGCTGTTCGACAGGATCACCGCCAATACGTCATTGGGGGTGATCACGGCGTCATAGCGGAGCGCATTGGGCAGAAAATCGCTGATGCAGGAATTAGGGTCGTCCAGCCACGAGTATTCGTCCGCCGGAGTATAAGAAAGCCCAAGTCCGCGTATCGTTTCTCTGGCGGAATCCAGGCGGAGCCGGTCGTTCATCGAGCGCAGACCGAAGCCTAACAGGGCAAATCTCCGGCAGCCGCAGCTATAGAGATAATCGACCATCTGCTGCGCCTCCTGGCGGCGGGAAGGAGAGGAACACGAAATGTTCGCGCCGAACTGTTCCGCGTCGATCCCGGCGAGGATCACATGCCGTCCGGCGTTTTTCATGTTGTCGATGACATCCCGCAAAAACATCTCATCTGTTCCGGTAAGGATAATGGGACCGCTGCTTTCTTCCATAAGCTGCGTCAGATCGTTGGGGAAATGTGTCTGCAGGGCCATGCCGGAACTCATACACGCCTTATTCAGGCCGTCCAGCAGCATGTCCCATTTGACGAATCCCTCGCTGAGCTGATCGATCACGACATGCACAATCTTTTTTTCCATAAGTTTGAATCCCCCCATGTAAAAATCTGCGAAATACAAAAAATGCGTCGCTGGCGCGTTTTTTGCATACGGACGTAATCTGAAGCGCCGCGGCAGGCAGCATGTCTGCCGCATGGAAACGTTGTGTCAGACGGCATCGCAGACGATATGACAAATGTCGCATAATTTTTTATTATATCACTTTTTTGCATAGAGCGCAATGCTAAATGTGGATATTTTTTAAATGATTTTATCGCATTGTAAATTAAAAAGACATCATGTAACTTAGAATTAGAATGGAGGTGTTATAGATGTGTTTTGAGCAGATTGCGCCGGATATTGAATTGCTGCGCGTACCGTTGGGGCCTATCTGGACGGGCGTATTCCTGGTTTCCGGCGCAGAAACGTATCTGATTGACAGCGGTTCTTCCGGTGAAGATGTAAGACAATACATCCTGCCGGCTCTGGAACAGCGCGGCATTAAGCCCGGCGATATTGCGTATCTTCTGTGTACTCATTGCCACGGCGATCATGTAGGCGGTCATCAGGAGCTGACCAGCCGCGGGTTCCGCGCCGCCTGTTTCGCGGGTTCTGCCGTCAAACTGCGGGACCCTTTGTACTACAGCAGACGGATCCGTGCGGCCTTTCCCGGATACAGCCCGGAGGCGCCGTCGTCGCTTCGCGGGTGCGTGCCGGTGAGACTGATCGGCGACAGTGAGCTTTTGGGCGGCTTTTTGCGGCTCATCCACACGCCCGGACACGATACCGATACGGTTTGTTTTCTGGATGAGAGAAGCGGCACGCTGATCAGCGGTGATTCCCTGCAATGGAACGGGACTGTTACGCAGGGGACGGCGCTGGTGATGGAACTTCCGTATTATCTGCAGAGCCTTGAAAGGCTCCGGGCCCTGGCCCCGGAGAGAATCCTGCCGGGGCATCCGTACCTGCCCGTGGGAGATAAGATCGAGGGCCGCAAGGCGTGCGGGGAGGCGCTCCGACAGTGCGCGCTGATCATGGACGAATATCGCCGGTTTCTGGAAGAAAGCTGGGAGGCGGGCGAGCATAACGCGGCCAGGCTGGCTGAGAGGCTGATCGGACAGATCGGCGGGCTCCGGCCGGAGCATCTGTTTCTTCCGCTTTATACGGTTCGCGAACAGCTAGTCGCCCTGGGACATCCCGTAACATTTGGAGAGTAACCATTTGAGCGCCGCGGATGGCGCGCCATCAAGAGGAAAAGGAGAAATTTGACATGAAACCATCTGTTTTGATCACCGGATCTTCCCACGGCATCGGGGCTGCTGCAGCGGTCGCCTTTGCCGAAGAAGGTTATGATGTGGGCGTGAATTATTTCAAGACTCCGGAAGGAGCGGAAGAAGTTGCGGAGAAATGCAGAAAAGCGGGGGCGCGCGCGGAAATATTCCGGGCCGATGTGTCCAAACGCGACCAGTGCGAGAGCATGCTGAAAGGCTTTATCGAGGCGTTCGGCAAGATCGATGTCCTGATCAACAACGCCGGCGGCGCGCTGAAGATTCCGAAAGGCGGTTTCGCGGATATGCCGCTGGATTACTGGGACGAGCAGATCGCGCTGAATCTGAGCGCGGCGGCGTACTGCTCCCGCTTTGCCGCGCGCGATATGATCGATAAGAACATACAGGGCTCGATCATCAATATCAGTTCGGTACATAGCCAGGTAACCTGGGTGCGCAGAAAAGCGCTGCCGTATTCCGCGGGCAAGGCGGGGCTTAATATGTTCACAAAATCCATCGGCGTGGAGCTCATCCGCTACGGCATCAATGTGAACTGCGTTGCGCCGGGGCTTATTTACACAAATATCGTGAGCCGCTATTCCGAACGCGATATCAACGGATTTAACCGCAAGATCCCGGCGGGAGGCGGAGGCCGGCCGGAGGATATCGTGCCGCTGCTTTTGTTTCTGGCAGACAAGAAGAAAAGCCGTTTTATCGTGGGGCAGACGATCTTTGTCGACGGCGGTCAGAGCATCGACGGGTCCATCGACTGTATGCTCGACGATGAATTTTAAAGAGCAGGAAAATGGTGCGGAGAATAGCAGAAAATCAAAAACGAGGCAGAAATGCAGAGAAAAGGAGATGTTATAGATGGCAAAGAAAACGTATGCAGATATGCGTTCAAACTGGGAATTCGGAGAGGCGGCGGAATGCCGCAGAGGGTTAATGCTCGGAATGGGGTATTCGGAGGAGGAACTGCACCGCCCGCTGATCGCGGTGGTGAATTCATGGAACGAGTATAACCCCGGGCATGTGCATCTGAATCAGCTGGCGGAGCGTGTCAAACAGGGGATCCGCGAGGCCGGAGGACTGCCGCTTGAGGTAATGACGACCGCGATCTGCGACGGTATGGTCCTGAAAGACCCCAAGTATATCGAGGTGCCCAGCCGCAACTCCATCGCGGACCAGGTGGAAATTACCGTAGAGGGCAATTTCTTTGACGGGATGGTTATGCTCTCGACCTGCGATTCCATCGTGCCCGGACATCTGATGGCGGCGGCGCGTCTGGACATTCCGACGATTATCGTTACCGGCGGGTACATGCCGCACGGACAGGTCCGCGGCAAAGAGGTGCTGCACATCCGCGCGCAGGACAAGGTGGGGACCATGGCGAAGGGTGAGATCGATCCCCAGCTTTACAATGACCTGATCGCCGGTTCCTGGGGCATTTGCGGGGCCTGCACATCCATGACGACGGCAAATTCCATGTGCATGATGGCGGAGGCGATGGGGATGACGCTGCCCGGCAATTCTACGATGTCGGCCGTGAGCAGCTCGATCCGCCTGGCGGCCTACCGCGCCGGCCTGCAGATCATGAAACTGGTGGAGGAAGGCATTACCGCCAGGCAGATCATGACGGTCGACGCCATTAAAAACGCCATTAAAGTGGACATGGCGGTGGCCGCTTCTTCCAATCTGATCCTGCATTTGCCGGCGATCGCGCACGAGGCCGGCTATGACCTGCCGTGGTGGAAATATTTCGACGAGGCGTCCAATGAGATCCCGCTCCTGAGCCATCTGGCCCCGGGCGGAGAGTATTCGGTAAAGGATTTTGATCTGGCAGGCGGCATGAGCGCCATGCTGAACCGTCTTCTGCCGAAGCTGAACGGCGATACGCTTACCGTAACCGGCAAAACGCTGCGTGAGAATGTGGAGAACGCGCCCTGCTACAATGACGACGTGATCCGTCCTCTTGACAATCCGGTCAGCAGCGAGCCTGGGATCGGCGTGCTGTACGGCAACCTGGCTCCCGAGGGCGCGATCTTAAAGATTGCCGCGGTGCCGGAGGGCCTTATGACGTTTAAGGGCGCCGCGCGCTGCTTTGACAGTCTGCAGGAGGGACTTGACGCGCTCCGCAGCGGCGGAATTCATCCGGGAGACGCGATCGTCCTCCGCTACATGGGGCTGAAAGGCCGTTTCGGAACGACCGCGTTTACGTTCCAGGAGGAGCTTAAAGGGCTGCCGGAGCTCTATCATTCCTGCGCGATCATCACGGACGGGCGTTTCTCCGGAGGAACGAGCGGCCTGTCTGTGGGGTATGTGAGTCCCGAGGCAGCGCTGGGCAGCCCGCTCGCGCTGATTCAGGACGGCGATATGGTGGAGATCGACGTCGCGCGCCGCAGCATCAATATGGCGGTAAGCGACGAAGAATTGAAGAAACGCGCGGCGGAGTTCCATTGGGAATTCAAGGGAACCGATTATCCCAGATATCTGAGACTGTTCAGCCAGAATGTAGGTTCCATGGCCAGAGGCGGCATCTGGGATGTATAACGGGGCCGCTATGGAACATTTCGAGACGGACGTCTTGATCCTGGGCGGCGGCTTGAGCGGTCTGATGGCCGCGAAGCATCTGACGGACCGCGTATCGTGCCGCGTGATGGTCGCCGCCGCCGGCCTGGGAGCCTCTCCGTGGGTACATGGGTTCAGCGTACCGGTGGCGGAGGGGGATTCTCCCGAGTGCTTTTACCGCGATACCATAGAAAGCGGCCGGGGTGAAAGCCGCGCTGATCTGGCGAGGGCCCTGTGCTTCGACGCGGAAGACTGTTTCCGCGAATTGCAGGCGGCCGGTCTTTGCTTTAACCGGGAGGAAAGCGGGTATCAGCTGCTGCAGCCGTTGGGCTCCAGTTATCCGCGGGTGGTGAGCATCGGCAATGAGACCGGGCCGGCGATCCTGAAAATGCTGAAGAGGGAGCTGGACGGAAAGGTTGATTTTGTATCGGGACGCGCCCTTCGCCTGCGCAGGGAAGGGGGCAGGGCGGCGGGAGCGCTGATCCGCCGCCTGGACGCCGGCAGCTGGATGACCGTGGGAGCCAGGGCGGTCATACTGGCCTGCGGGGGCTGCTGCGGGATCTATGCGTTTTCGACTAACAAGCCCGATTCCGGCGGGGACGGCGTGGCTATGGCGTACGATATTGGCTGCCGCGTGACCGGAATGGAATTTGTCCAGTTTGAACCCAGCGCCGCCGTATGGCCGGCCTCCCTGCGGGGAACCAGCGTCATAACCACGCTCTATAAGGAAGGCGCGGTCCTCCGCGACCGGGAGGGCCGCCGTTTCATGGCGGAGGCCGATCCGGTAAACGCGGAGCTTGTAAATAAAGACATCCAGGCGCGGCGCATGGCGCAGGTGATCGCCGCCGGACGCGGAACGGACCACGGCGGCGTATATTTTGACGCCACGCCGGTCGACCCGGATCTGCTGAGGGAGAAGTACCCGGCCTATGTCAGGCGGTATGCCCGCGCGGGCGTCGATATCACGCATGAGATGATGGAAGTCGCTCCCGCGCCCCACACGTCTTTGGGGGGAGTCGTGATCACGCCTGAAGGCTGCACCGATGTGCCCGGACTGTATGCCTGCGGCGAGGTCGCCGGCGGGCTGCACGGGGCGAACCGCATCGGCGGCAGCGCGGGGCTGGAAACCCTTGTGTTTGGCCGCAGGGCCGGCGAGGCCTGCGCGGCGGACCTGGATCCGGATATCCGGCCTGTCGGAGGATGGGAAGAGTGGGCGGAACCGCTGACGGCGGAGGACGGCGCATCTGCCGACTGGGAAGGGCTGCGCCGCTCGCTGGGCGAAGCCATGCAGGAGGGAGCCGGGGTGCTTCGCGACGAACGGGGGCTGCGGAACGCTCTGGCGGAGCTGAAAGCGATCCGGTGCAGGACAGAGACGGCCGGCGGAGATGCTTATCGGCGGCTGCGGCTCCAAAACGACCTTACCGCGGCGGAGCTGATCTGCGCCGCCGCGCTGAAACGGCGCGGCTCCCTGGGCTGCCATACCCGTACCGACGGGCCGCAGGCCGGATGACCGGGGCCTTTCGAATTTTCCAAGTTTGCAAAAAGAGAGGAAAAGATACTGTGAAAAAATTATATTGCTTCAAAAACCGTTATGTCGATTCCGTCATGCTCATGAACGTGGGAGAGCAGATCAGCCGCTTTCCGGGCGTAAACGGCGCGGAGTGCGGCATGGGAACTCCCGCCAATATCGATCTTCTGACCGGGCTGGGCTACGATGTACCGCCCGAAACCGGCAAAAACGATCTGATGCTCGCGATTGACGCCGACGCGTCGCAGCAGAACGAGCTTTACAGACAGGCGGTGGACCTGCTTGATCACCGTAAGACGGTTTCCGACAGAACGTATTATGATCTGAACGAGATTGACTTAAACAGCGATCCTTACGATCTGGTGCAGATCTCCCTGCCCGGCGAGTTTGCGGCGGATGAGATCGAGAAGGCGCTTCGCATGGGACTGGACTGCTTTGTGTTTTCCGATAATGTTTCCCTGGAAGACGAGCGCCGCTTAAAGCTTCTGGGCAAAGAGCTCGGGCGTCTGGTTATGGGGCCTGACGCCGGGGTAGGGCTGATTGACGGAGTCGCGCTGGCGGCGGGAAGCATCGTGAAAGACGGCCCGGTCGGGATCATCGGGGCGAGCGGTTCCGGCGCGCAGGAGGTCGCCTGCCTGTTGGAACGGATGGGCGAGGGCGTGAGCTGCATCATCGGCACCGGCGGCCGGGATCTTACGCCCCAGGTCGGCGGCCTGACGATGCTCATGGCGCTGGAGAGACTGGGAAAAGACCCGAAGACCAAGGTGATCTGCCTTGTCTCCAAGCTGGCGGACGTCGGTGTGATGGAAAAAGTGCTGGACGCCGCCGAGAAGATCGAAAAGCCCGTCGCCGCCGTATTTCTGGGCGCTCCGGAGTCCCTGTTCGACGGCCGCAAAGTGCGGGGCGCTTTCTCGCTGGAAGACGCGGCGGTGCAGACGCTCTCCCTTCTGCGAGGCGAGCCGGTCCTGCCGCCCGGGCGCACAGAGGCGCAGCTGGAGGAGCTTGCCGCGGAGATGGTCGCGAAATTGAGTCCCGAGAGAAAATATTTCCGCGGGCTGTACTGCGGCGGCACCTTTACCGAGGAAGCGATGATCTTGTTCAGCCGGTATATTCCGCAGGTTTCGCTGTATTCCAATCTCAGGACCCGATACGCCGCGCAGCTGGAGGACCATCATGTGAGCCGCGGACATACGGTGCTGGATCTCGGCGCGGAAGATTTTACGGCCGAAGCTCCTCATCCCGTGTTCGATCCCGTGCTGAGGCTTAACCGCCTGAAACAGGAGCTTGCGGATCCGCATGTCGGGGTGGTGCTGCTGGATTTCATCACGGGACCCGGCGTGCACCGCGATCCGGTCATGCCGTTTGTGCCGCTGATCCGCGAACATAGGGATATCTGTTTTATCGCGACGGTATGCGGGGCGCAGGGCGATCCGCAGGATGTGGAAGAAGCCAGAAAAGCGCTTGCGGAAGCAGGCTGCATCGTGGCGGACAGCAACGCGCAGAGCGCGCGGCTGGCGGCCCATATGATGACGCTGCTGGAAAGAAGGGGTTGATGATGGAAGAACGGCAAAAAGAAAAGAAACTCCGGGTGATCAATCTGGGTATTCAGATGTTCTGCGACGCTCTGACGGAACAGGGGGTCCGCTGTACGCAGATCAAATGGCATCCGCCGGTAAAACAGGATGCGGAAATAGAAGAATTGCTGGATGAATTTCTTTGATTATCAGTGATTTATGAGATAGGAGGGATGACAAATGGACATTCGTGAAAAAATTAACGAGGCAAATGACAAGGCGGTTCACTATCTGATCGACAGCGATCCCGTATGGGTCGATATTCAGCCTGCGGGCGAGTGCGTGGAAGGTCTTGAGGACCATATGATCCTCCACTCCGGTCCGCCCATTGATTTTGAGGACATGGTAATGCTGCACCGCCGCGGCATGGTAAGCGCCATGCTGTTTGAGGGCTGGGCGAAAGACGAGGAAGACGCAATCCGCCGCATCCGCGCGGGCGAGGTAAAGATCGACAGCGCCCTCAACCACAACACGGTCGGTGCGGGAACCGGGATCATCACCAAATCTGTGGCGATGAATGTGATCGAAGACCGCAACAGCGGCAAACGGGCCGCCACATTCCCGGCGGAGGGAATCCGCTTCCAGGGCGGCTTCTGCGGATGGGGCCTCTATTCGCCCGAGATCGCCGAGAACCTGCGCGTGATGCGTGAGGAGATCTTTCCGGTCATCCGCGAGATGCTTAAGAAACGCGGCGGCCTCCCGATCAAGCCGATTCTGGCGGAAAGCATGCAGATGGGCGATGAGAACCATACCAGGCAGACGGCCAGCGACCTATTGTTTGACAAGCAGATCCTGCCGGACCTGTTTATGTCCGACCGGCCGAAGGAAGAGATCATGCGGGCAGTCAATTATATCGTTGAGACGCCCCGCTTCTTCCATTGCTACGGCCAGGCGGCGGCACGAAGCGCGCTGGCGGCGGCGGAAGGCACGCGTTATTCCACCATGGTTACCGCGGTGTGCGGCAACGGCGTGAATTTCGGCATTAAGATAGCGGGTCTGCCGGGCAGATGGTTCTGCGCCACCGCTCCGATGATGGAAGGAAAATATACTTCTACCAAATTTACCCGGGAGGACCAGATCCCGTGGATCGGCGACAGCTGTGTCGTGGAGTGTTACGGGATGGGCGGATTGGCGGCGGCTGCCAGTCCGATCGTCTGCAATCTGCGCGGCATGACAAACCAGCAGGCGATCGCCCAGACCCGCGAGATGGAACGCATCTGTATCACGAAAAATCATAATTTCCCCATCCCGGCGCTTGACTTTGATTTCCTGCCCGTAGGGATCGACATGCGGCTGGTGCTTAAGACGGGGATCCTGCCCGCGATCCACGGCGGCATGTTCCATCGTGAAGGCGGTCTGATCGGAGCGGGAATGGCGAGGGTTCCCATGGAGTGCTTCCGCCTCGCCATGAAAGCCTTTGCCGAAGAGTATAAACAATGAGGGACAACGTATGAAGATCATGGTGCTGAACCTGGGCTCCACCAGTTTTAAATTCAAGCTTTTCGAAATGGGAGAGAGTGAAACCCTGCTGGCCCATGGCGGGGTGGAGAGGATCGGCGAAAAGACAAGCCCGTGGCGGCTGCGCTTCCCAAAAGAAAGAGCGGGCGAGGCGGCCTGTCCCCGGCACGAGGACGCCCTGGAGCTTATTCTCCGTCTGCTGGCGGAGGACGGGGTGCTGTCCGGTCTCGATGAACTGGACGCCGCGGCCTACAAGGCGGTGCATGGAGGCAGCGTCAGCGGGGCGAGGCCCGTAACGCCGGAGCTTCTGGAGCAGATGGAGCGGTTCTCCTCCTTCGCGCCGGCTCATAACCCGATGTATATACGCGTCATGCGGGCGGTAGGAGAGCGGTTCCCGCAGCTGAAACAGATCGCCTGTTTTGAAACGGCCTTTCATTCCACGGTTCCCCTTTACCGGGCGGTCTACGGAGTGCCGTATGAATGGGCGGAGCAGTACGGCGTGCGCCGCTGGGGCTTTCACGGCTCCAGCCACAGCTATATCGCCATGCGCATGGCGGAACTCGAACCGGACGCCCGGCGGGTGATCTCGGTCCATCTGGGCGGTTCTTCCTCGCTTTGCGCGATCCTGGACGGGAAAAGCATCGCCACGTCCATGGGCGCTACCCCGCAGTCGGGGCTGTTTCAGAATAACCGCGTCGGGGATTTCGATGTGTTCTGCGTTCCCGCGATGGAACGGGCGCTGGGATCGGAAGAAGCGGTGCTGAGCGCGCTTTCGGAGCGGAGCGGGTTTCTGGGACTTTCCGGCGTCGGAAATGATATGCGGGATATCCTGGCGGCCATGCACGGCGGCAATGAACGCGCCGCGCTGGCGTTCCGGGCGTTCTGCGATAATCTGGTCGGCTATATCGGCATGTTCTGCGCGTATCTCCGGGGACTGGACGCCGTCTGTTTCACCGGCGGCATCGGCGAGCACTGCGCCGAACTGCGGGAAACGGTCTGCGCCGCTTTGGGATTTCCGCTTGAGCCGGGCCGCACGGAAGGGAAGATAAGCGCGAAGGAAAGCCCGGCCGCGGTGTATGTCCTGGAAACCAATGAGGAGCTGATGGTAGCGAAGAGGGCGGCGGAATGTCTGAATGGCAGATCACAAGAGCGGCGCTGACGCCGGCGGCGGTATTGATGCTGGCCCCGAAACCAGAGCCGGTGCCGAAGCAGATTTCGGTTTCAATGCCAGCGCTGGTTTCAAAGCAGATTCCGTCGCCGAAACCAGCGTCGGCTCTGAAACCAGCGCCGGCCTCGAAGCTAATACCGGCCCCGAAGCATTGCGGCCCGGTGCGCCGGGGAATGGTTCACTCCCGGTTTCACCGTGTCGTCAATCTGCTCGTCGGCGGACGCATCCTTACCGTCGCCGAAAATTCTCTCCCCGATATGCCGGATACGGTCTATCTCCCGCCGGAGGCCGTGGCGGACCTGCGGATGCTGGTAAAAGAAGGAGACCCCGTCATCCTGCGGCAGGGGCGTATCGCGGCGGGAAACGTGGAAATGCGGCTGCCTGATGATGTCCGTCCGATGGAACCATACAGGGGTCCCGCGCTTTCGGAAGAATATCTCCGCGCCCTGCTTGACGCCTGCGAGTCGGTGAAAGAGCCGGGAGGCGCCGCGCTGCTCCCTGACGGGCGGCGATGGTGGATCGCGGCGGCGCTGGAAGCCTATACGGCGGCTCTTTCCCGCGGAAGCTGCGACGATGCGGCGCTGCCGGCCATCGTGGGTCTCGGATACGGTTCTACCCCGTCGGCCGACGACATGATCCTGGCTGTTTCCGGCCTGTTTGCCGGGATACGGGAACCGTTCACGGAGGAACTTCTCTCCCGCACGACCGACATCAGCGCCAAATACCTGCGCACGGCGGGAGAGGAATATTATGCCGCCCCGCTGACGGACCTCCTGGATGATCCGGACGCGGAGCGGGCCGCTGCTTTGGCCGCCTGCGGGGGATTTTCGGGCAGGGATATGCTGGACGGGCTGAAGATTGCGTGCCGCCTGCTTCTGCGGGACGGCGGATAACAGAAACGCCATTTGCGGCGTTCAGGAAAGGGAAGGATAAAGATGGAAAAAAGCATTGCTGAAATGATCGGCGAGCGAAAAATCATCGCCATTGTGCGGGGACTGCCGCCGGAGCAGCTGATGAAACTGGTAAACGCGCTTTATGAAGGCGGGATCAGCCTGATCGAGGTGACCTTCGCGCAGAACGCGCCGCAGACCTGGCAGGATACCGCGGCAGGGATCCGCAGGATCGGAGAAGAGTTCGCAGACCGGGTCATTCCGGGTGCCGGAACCGTGCTGCGGGAAGAGCAGCTTCAGATGGCGGCAGAAGCAGGCGCGAAGTATATCATTTCGCCGGGCATGGACGAAGCGATCATCCGGCGAACGAAGGAACTGGGGCTTGTTTCCATTCCCGGAGCGTTTACGGCGACGGAGATCGTGCGGGCCTATCATGCGGGAGCCGACTTTGTGAAGGTCTTTCCGGCCGACAGCGTTGGACCCGCGTACATTAAAGCCCTGAAAGCGCCCCTGCCGCATATACCGCTGATGGCGGTGGGCGGCGTAGATGAAAAGAATATCGGCGATTTCCTGAAAGCAGGCGCGGCAGGCGTGGGAGTGGGCGGATGCCTGGTCCGCAAAGACCTGATTGCCCGGGAGCGCTGGAGCGATATCGCCGCGTTGGCAAGAGAATATGTTTCGGCTGCGGAATAGAACGGACCCGGGAAATCGGTTCGTTCGGATTCACGTCGCCGAACGGAATATCAATGAGGAGGAATTCGTATGAGCAGGATCATCACGTTTGGGGAGATCATGATGCGGCTGAACCCGCCCGGGTATCTGAAGCTGCTGCAGAGCGACAGCCTGAATATCTCCTTTGCGGGAGGCGAGGCCAATGTGGCCGTTTCCGCCGCGAATTACGGCGAAGAAGCGGTGTTTATTACCAAAGTGCCGGCGAGCGATCTGGGACAATGCGCCGTGAACGCGCTTCGGCGGTACGGGGTGGAGACAGGCGGGATACTCCGCGGCGGTCCGCGCCTCGGCTGTTATTACGTGGAAAAGGGGGCGTCCCAGCGGGGAAGCAAAGTGATCTACGACCGCGCAGGCTCTTCCATCGCCCTTGCGAAGAGAGAAGAATTTGACTGGAACCGTATTCTGGAAGGCGCGGACTGGTTCCATTTCACGGGCATAACCCCGGCTCTGGGCGGCGAGCTGCCGGAGATCTGCCTCGACGCCGTGAAAGCGGCCCGCGCGAAGGGCGTGACGGTTTCCTGCGACTTAAACTACCGCGGGAAGCTCTGGAGCCGCGGGAAGGCCTGCGAGGTCATGTCCTCGCTGATGCCCTATGTGGACGTCTGCATCGCCAACGAGGAGGACGCGAAAGATGTCTTCGGCATCGAGGCCGAGAATACGGATATCGGTTCCGGCCGTCTCGACCGCGGCGGCTATGTGAGCGTGGCGCGGCAGCTGACGGACCGCTTCGGCTTTGGGCAGGTCGCGATTACCCTCCGCGGTTCGATTTCCGCGAGTGAAAATAACTGGAGCGGTATGCTTTACACCGGCGGGCAGGCATATTTTGCCCCCAATTATCGGATCCATCTGGTGGACCGTGTCGGCGGGGGAGATTCCTTTGGCGGGGGGCTGATCCACGCCATGTGCCGGTGGAGCGGCGATCCGCAGAAGGAGATTGATTTTGCGATTGCCGCCTCCTGCCTGAAGCAGACCATAGAAAACGATTTTAATCTGGTAAGCGAGGCGGAGGTGCTCGCGTTATGCGCGGGGAATGCTTCCGGGCGCGTGCAGAGATAGGACGTTAGGCGGCGCGGGGAATGAGCCGCTTTAAGAAAGGGGATGGAAGTATGAAAGATCTGACGATCCGCTCGGACCAGCTGACGGTACAGGTAAACGCGCTGGGCGCGGAGTTGAAAAGCGTGGAACGGGAGGGACTGGAATATCTGTGGCAGGGAGACAAGGATTATTACGCGAGGACTTCGCCCACCCTGTTCCCGATCGTCGGGCGGTTTCTCAGCGACACCTATTATGTCGGCGACGACGCTTTTCATATGCCGCTGAATGGGATCGCGATGGATGAGAATTTTCAGGTGGAGCGCCATACCGAAAACGAGGCGGAGTTTGTTCTGCGGGCCAGCGCGCGCACGCTTGCCGCGTATCCGTTTCGTTTTGTCCTGCGGGTCTGCTACAGGGCGGAAGAGAATCGTTTAACGGTAACTTATACGGTGGAAAACCGCGGCGATACCGGGATGCCGTTCGGCGTCGGCTGCCATACCGCCTACCGCTGGCCGCTTCTTCCCGGCGGCCCGGAAGCCTGCTTCCTGCGGTTTGAGCAGGAAGAATTGCTGGAATCCTTCAACCCGTTCGGCTGGCGGCAGCTTTTTGTGAAAGGAGATACGCGGCCGCTCTCGCATGAGCTGTTCCGCAATTATACCCGAAGCATCACGGGGATACGGTCCCGGTGGATCGCTTTTCAAAGCGCCGCGCATCCCCATGGGGTCCGCATTTACCGCTCCGAATTTCCGTTCCTGGCGATCTGGACGCTTCCGGATCCTGCGGCGGAGCTGATCTGCCTGGAGCCATGCACATCCATCCATGCGGGCGACACCGGCTGCACCCATCTGGAAGACCGCGAAGGCAGTATCACGCTGGCCGCCGGCGAGAGCTGGAACGCCTCGTTTACGGTGGAGTATTTTTGATGGGAAAATGGTGCAATATGCACAGCAGATTTTGAACACCAAAATCGAATCCATGTATTATATCACATTTAATACGAATTTGCAATGCTAAAATTGGCTTTTTTTAGGGGATTTTATTTATCTGGAAAACGGTGTTCCAATATTGTATAATCAATTTGTAAAAAGTGATGAATATTGAAAAAACTACGCATGCGGGTATGTTATTTGTCACGATCGAGAATGGAGGGGGCGATGGTTGCATAGAAATCACAGATATGGATATTTTTTGGCGTCTGCGGCCGCGGTCATATGGATGACGGCGGGGTGCGCTGAACAAACAGGACCAGTCAATACGGAACCGCCGACGGAACTGACCGCCGCTGCGGAAAGCATTGTGGAAGAAAGCACGGCGTCAGCCGGCACATCGCAGGCCGCGCCGGAGACCACGCCGGCAGAGGCAGAGAAACCGACAGAGCCGGAGACCACGCCGGCAGAGACGGAGAACTCGACGGAGCCGGAGAGTGAGGGCCGGGAGGATGAGGAGGAGACGATGCCGGAAGGATATTTTTCAAACGAGCAGTTCAAGGATCTGAAGATCGCCGATCCCTTTGTGCTGAAAGCGTCGGACGGTATGTACTATCTTTACGGGACCACGGGAGGCAAAGGATTTTCGTGTATGCGGTCGGAGAACCTGATCGAGTGGACGGACAGGCGCGCCTGCTTTACGGCCGTAGGCAGCGGCTGGTGCAGCGCGAGCGGAACATTCTGGGCTCCGGAGGTGGTAGAATACGAAGGAAAATACTACATGTTTTACACGTCCAAAAACAGCGAAGGCAGTCTGCGCATCGGAGTAGCCGTAAGCGATGAGCCGACCGGATGGTTTCGGAATCTGAAGGACGAACCTCTGTTTGACTTCGGGTATGCGTGCATCGACGCCAACGTACTGATCGACGACGACGGCAGGAAGTATCTCTACTATGCAAGGGACTGTTCGGAAAATACGGTAAACGGAAAACGGACCAGCCAGATCTATGGAGTGGAGCTGGAGGATGATTTTTCCGGCGTCCGGGGAGAAGCGGTGCTGCTTCTGACTCCGGAGCAGCCCTGGGAAATGATATCAGAGAACCCGTTGTGGAACGAGGGCCCGGAGATGCTCAAGCATGACGGAACCTATTATTTGAGCTATTCCGCGAATTTATATTCTACATCGGCCTACAGCGTCGGTTACGCGGTGTCCGATTCCCCATTAGGGCCGTTTGTGAAAGCGGAGGAGAATCCGATCCTGACTTCCGTGGTCAATGGGAAGAGACGCAGCGACGTATCGGGGACGGGGCATCACAGCTTCACGGTCTCGCCGGACGGTACGGAGTTATGGGCCGCGTACCATTCCCATATCGATCCGTCCAATCCCAAGCTGGGAAGGCGTTTTAATCTGGACCGCGCCGGTTTCACGGAGGATGGGAAATTATATATCGAAGGACCGACGACCGAACCGCAGCCGGTACCGTCCGGAGCGGAAATAAAATGATGAACCATCATAGGATGGAGGCTAAGAATCAGGGAGAAGGAGATTTCTCAGGACTTGGTCATAGTTCCGGAGCAGAACCGCTTTTGGGGCAAAATAAAAGAGAGGGCAGCTGCCGGGAAAGACGATTGGAGACAAGCCGTTCCGCCTGTGTGACGGACGTGTAAAGCTGGGGGCGGCTTCTCATAGAAATGTAACGTAAATGCAAGAGAAAAAAGGAGGAAGAAAATGAAAAAGCTGACAAAACAATGGATAGCCGGAAGTATGGCCGCAGTTTTGAGTGTGGCGCTTTTGGGGGGGTGCGGCGGAAATAGCGGAAACAATTCCACAACCGGTGCGACGACTGCAGCCGCTACGACCGCAGCCGCCACAACCGCGGCAGCTACGACGGCCGCACCCGCTGCGACAACCGCGGCAGAAACGCAGCCGGAAGAGACGAAACCGGATGTGGCTGCTGAGATACGGGGGAATACGAATCCGACACAGGAGCAGATCGACCTGGTGAACCACACGCTGGAGGACTCTTATCTGGGAGATTTCTACGGGCTGGGGAGCGATTATTCCGCCTATGACGGACGGTTCGACGGGGTTACGCTGGACATCTGGATCCCGAATACGTACGGGATCGCGACGATCTATCCCGATCTGCGGGAACATCCCGTATTTAAACAGGTCATGGAGCTGACAGGGATCAATCTGAATTTTATGGTTCCCATGACAGGCGAGGAGAAGACGGAATTCAACCTGCTGATCACAGGGCAGGAACTTCCGGATATCATCTTTAACCTTGGAAGCTATTACAACGGAGGATTGGCGTCCGCGGCGGAGGACGGACTGATCCTGGACCTGACGGAATATGAGGACAAGCTGCCCAATTATATGCATTACGTCAAAAACGGGATCCACAGCGATATCCTCAGCAAGGATACGGTTACGGACGACCACCGCAGGCTGGCGGTTTATGAACTGCTTACAAATGAGGCAGGAATTTCCATCGGGCCGCTGATCAAAACGAAAGCAATGAAAGATACCGGATGGACGGAGGTTCCCGAGACGATCGACGAATGGCATACGTTTTTGACCGATTGTAAGAACGCGGGTTATAACGCGCCGCTGATCTTCGGAAATTCCAGCGGTTTCGTGATGAACGGGTCGGGTGCATTTTCCAGCGCTTTTGGAGTCAGCTCCAGTCTTTTCGTCAATGATGAAGGAAAGATCGCGTACGGACCGGCCCAGGAGGGCATGAAAGCGTATCTGGAAACCATGAACCAGTGGTACGAGGAAGGACTGCTGGACCCGGACTTCGGCGTAGGAGACTCTGCGCACCGGATCGCGATGACGACCTCGGATGACAGCGCGGCAGTGGTCAATTCGGCGACTTCCGTACTGGGGTATTTCGGAGGATCCGTGGTCTGGGGAGAGGATCTGATCGCGGCGCCGTTCCCGGTCCTGAACAAGGGCGATCAGCCGGCCATCGAGTACAGCGAGAACTACCGCGGCACGAACACGCTGGCAACGGTTACGTCCCAGTGTGAAAATGTCGACGCGGCGCTGGCGTTCCTGGATTTCGGCTTCTCCAAAAAAGGATGGGAGTTATACGGACTCGGCTCCTACGGAGATGTGCATCTGATCGATGAAGACGGAAGACCTTATTATCCCGAGAACAGCCTGATGTTCACGGATGAGGAGATCATCAAAAACGGCGGCAGCTATCAGCAGTCCAAGTTCAAGGTCCACCATTTTGTCTGCGCTTTCTCGGACGAGGACGCTACGACAGCGAGTACCGCGCTTGAGTCCAAGGCGGTGTGGACGAACGGAAGCAAGAAGATCGGCCTCCCGAAGATCTCGCTGACGAGCGAGGAGAGTTCCAGCATCGCGAATATTACCCCCAACATATCGACCGCGAAAGGCGAGTACCTGACGACCATCGTCCTCGGCCAGCTCCCCGTCTCAGAACTGGATGCGTTCTGGGCGGAGATCGACGGCATGGGCCTGGATGAGTATGTAGCGGTAGAACAGGCTGCTTATGACAGGTACCAGACAAGGTAACGGTACTGCGTGATGAGAGCGATACGGGGCGGCGCCCGGCTGCCCCGTATCACAACCTGTATTCTGTATGTAGAAAGGAGAACAGTTTGAAAAAAGAGGCGTCTGTTGGGAAATATACTCAGCCGTTTTCGAAACGTCTTAAAAAGGATCTGCGCAGGAACTGGTTCGCCTATCTTGCTTTTGTTCCGGTTTTCACATATATTTTCGTATTCAAATATATCCCCATGTACGGAGTGCTGATCGCCTTTAAAGATTATAAACCGTTTTTGGGATTTGCGAAGAGCAAGTGGGTGGGACTTGAGAATTTCAGAAGCTTTTTCGGCAGCCCTTATTTCCTGCGTACGATAAAAAATACCCTGATGCAGAATCTCTGGCACCTTTTTCTGGGCTTCCCCGCACCGATCATCCTTGCCCTTCTGCTCAATGAGGTGAGAAAAAACGGATTCAAGCGGGTCGTTCAGACGATCACGTATATGCCCCATTTTATCTCTCTGGTGGTGGCAATGGGAATTGTGCGGCTCTTGATCGATTCCGGCGGCGTTATAACGCAGATGGTGGACATGGTCACGGGAACGCAGCACTCTTCGCTCCTGAATTACGCGAGCATGTATAGGCCGATCTATACGCTTTCCGGCGTCTGGCAGGGCGTCGGCTGGGGCACAATCATTTATCTGTCGGCTATGGCCAGCGTGGATCCGACCCTTTATGAAGCGGCCGAGATCGACGGGGCAGGAAGGGGCGCCAAGATGTGGTACATCACGATTCCCACGATCCTCCCTACGATCATGATCCTTCTGATCCGGGAGCTGGGCGGAATGATGGATTCCGGGTACCAGAAGTCGATCCTGTTGTATAGTCCTGTGAATTACAGGGTTTCCGATACCTTGGGGACGTTCGTTTATCGGAGGGGTCTGGTAGAGGGGAGCTTCGGGTTTTCCTCAGCTGTGGGTTTGGTTACTTCTCTGGTCAATCTTGTTCTGCTGGTCGCGGCGAACCGTGTGTCGAAAAAACTCACAGAGACAAGTCTGTTCTAAGGGGGTATGTGTATGAAAGCGAAGGAAAGAAAGCCCGGAAGATGGTCCCCCGCCAATGTTGCGTTTAATACGTTTAATTACCTGTTTCTTTCGGTCGTCGCGTTTTTGTGCCTGTATCCGGTTCTTTATGTGGTATTGGCATCCGTGAGCGACCCCAATCAGCTGATCCGTTATAAAGGGCTGCTTCTCAGACCGCTGGGCTTTACCCTGCGCGGGTATGAAATGACGCTGAAGGACAGCTCCATCTTAGTCGGTTATAAAAATACGATCATTTATGTGGTAACAGGAACGGCCCTGAATATGGTTATGACGATCCTGGGGGCGTATACGCTTTCGCGGCGGAACCTTCTGTTCAAGAAACCGATCATGATCTACATTACCATCACGATGTTTTTCGGCGGCGGCCTGATCCCTACGTACCTGCTGGAGAGGTCGCTGGGACTCTATAACAACATCTGGGCGATGATCATTCCCGGCGCTGTCGCGATCTGGAACATGATTATCATGCGGACGGGGTTCCAGTCGGTTCCGATGGAACTGGAAGAAGCGGCATATATCGATGGAGCGTCGCCGGTCAAGATCCTGCTGGAGGTGATCCTTCCCCTGTCGAAACCGGTGCTTGCGGTGATCCTGCTTTATTATACGGTAGGACATTGGAACGAATGGTTCAGGGCAATGGTGCTTCTGGACGACAGGACGAAATATCCGCTGCAGATCTTCATGAGAGAAATGCTGATCCAGGCCAACCAGGCGTTGGTTGCGGCCAGTTCCGAGGCGGCCGGTTCCCTGCAGGAGGTAGATCAGTACCGGGAGCTTTTGAAATACTGCACCATCGTGGTATCGACCGCTCCGATCATGTGCATTTACCCGTTCCTGCAGAAGTATTTTGTCAGGGGAGTATATGTCGGCTCGCTCAAGGGATAAACGGACATATCCGGTCCGGACAGAATGAAGAGAGGAGAGCAGATTCGGTACATGATTGGTAAAAAAGCAATTCTGTATGGAGGTTTGTTTATAATGATGGTATCTTCTGGCGTCGTCAATGGCACGGCCAAGACAAGAGTGAGGATCGAAGATGATTCGTGCGCGGGATGGTTTTCCTTTGCCAGCTATGATACGAGCGACAGGGAAATCAATAAAGATTTGTTTTATGTGAACAGCAGCAGCTGCTGGGGGGCGGATCCCGCCATGATCTATGTGACGGAAGGGGAACACGCCGGTTACTTCTATATATATTGTACGACGAACTACAAAAACAATGGGTATGGTTTTTACGCCTGGAAATCCAGAAATCTCACGGATTGGGAAGAGGTCGGCTCGGTTTTTCTGCCTGTACGCAGCAAATCCTGGGGCACAAAACCGGTGTGGGCGCCGGCTATCATCTACGATGAGGGGAAATACTACCTCTTTTATTCCGCGCCCTGGGGGGACGACAGCGCCATTCGGTATGATTCCTGCGCCGTCTCCGATTCGCCGGAGGGTCCTTTTATGGAAATTACCAGCGATACGAAGAGCGTCGAGGAACCGCTGCTGATCTTTGAACGGCACACGGATGAGATTCCCGCGGGAATGGTCTCCTCGGCCGTAGGACACGAAGGGACTCCCGGCTTTATCAAAGCCATCGGCCCCAATCCGTTCATCGATCCGCAGACCGGGAAGCGGTATTTGTTCTTTGTCGCCGATCTGGGCAGGGGCACGGCAAGCGCCGACAACACCTCCGGCGCCTGCTGTCTGGAAATGGAGGACTGGGCGACCCCGAAGTATGAGACGCTGACGCAGATCACCCGATACGGAAAGATTCGGCCGGATAGCGACGAGAGTATTTCAGAGGGCGGCAATACCAATGAAGGCCCTATGTGTTTTTACAAGGATGGAAAGTATTATTTAATCTTTCTGACCTATACGTATGTCAATGCGAACTACCAGACGCGCGTCGCCGTCGCCGATAATGTGATGGGACCGTATACGAAGCTGCCCATGGACGATGGAGCGCAGGTGCTGTATACCGAGCCTAATTTTCAGCGTCAGGCCGCGGGAATACATGGCCTGACACAGGCCGGGGATTCGCTGATGGGAACTTATATGACGTTCATGAACAATGTGAGTTATCAGACACTGAAGCGGCGCAAATTTGCCGTGGATGAGATCGTGTTCGTTGAGAACAGCGAAGGGGTGCCGGTTATGTACTGCAACGGACCATCCGTTACGCCGCAGGCGCTGCCCGAAATGGTCAGCGGTTATCGGAACATGGCCCCGGACGCCGCGGTGACGGCAGAGAATGATCCGGACGGGAGCGATATCCGATACCTGACCGACCGCATCATTCCTTACCACGACAATTCCCCGGCTGAGGAATACGAGGCAGGCAATGGGACCACATTCACGTTTGAATGGGAGGACTACAAAACGCTGCGGGCGGTGATGGTCTACAATTCCCGCCGCCTGGATTGTATGTTCGACCAGGTGGATACGGTTACGCTGGATTACCGCAAAGACGGGGAGGCAGGGCAGCTGACCTTTGGCCCCGTTCGTTACAACTGGGATTACTATGATAAGGAAAACGGAAAGCCGGCCGTAGGCAGCGCCGCGATCGCGGAGTTCGATGAGATCGAAGTGAAAAAGGTCACGCTGACGGTGTCCGGCCAAACGGACCGCATCGCAATTCCGGAGATCATCCTTTTGGGCAGAGATCAATAAAAAGCAGAAATGGGCCGCGCTCTCCGCATCGGGACAATGCGGCGGGAGCGGGAGGAGGAGATAAAAATGACAACGAAAATGCTATGGCGTAAGATGGACAAGAATACGTGCTTGTTCGCGGATGATAATTTGATCGCGGCGATCCCCGGGCTGGATGGCTGCGAGGATTGCCTGGAAGAGCTGGGAGAAGGAGCCTGGCGGTGGACGCGCCACAGCGCCGCGCCGGTTGACAGCATGACGCTTGAGATCGTGCAGCAGGATTCCATGAGCTACTGGATGGTTCCCTCCGTCAATTACAACGGCAACGGCTGGGGTTCCGGAGCGCAGTATTTTGGATATGCCTGCGAGGGAACGCCCTGGACCTATGCCTGGCACCGTGTGGCGGTGCCGGCCTGCACCTATGCCGAGGGCAAAAGCTGGGGAATCGGTCTGTTTGGCGAAGAAGAAGGAGGCATGAGCTGTTCCATCCGGGCGGACGAGGAAAACCGGGCCGTTCAGGCGCTGCTCTGGCCGGAACAGGAAGGCCCCAAGGTGCTGTTTAAGCGCAGCTGGGAGCCGCCGTTTCACGGAGCCATGGCTCCCCGGCAGGATTTTACCGGCATCATCAAGCTGGTGCCGGTCACGAGGCCGCGTGCCGGATATCATGAGGTGCTGGATTTCGCCTGGCAGTATTTTGCGCGGCCTCTGACCATGGAAAAGAGCCCGGAGACCGTCACGCGCCTGGATACCCTGTACTTCCGTTCTTTGTGGTGGAAACAGTTTGACGGGGTAACGGGGTTCTCCAGCGGGATGCACTGGGTGGAGTCCCAGGCCGCGTTTGTCAAGACCGAAGGGTTCGAGATCGGCTGGGTCGGACAGAATGCGTCGGTGGCCTGTCTGCTCCTGCGCGAATATCTCCGGACAGGCGATGAGGACCTGCGGAACAAGGCCATCAGCGTGCTGGATTCCTGGGTGCGTTACGCCGTGCTGGACAACGGATTGATGCTGGTCAAGCTGCGTTCCGATCCGAAACACCTGGATTCCATTACCAACGGAGACATCCCGATGGTGCTGGATGCCTGCAACCTGGGCACGGCCGCCACCTATTTCTTTAAAGCGGGAAAACTCGCGGAGCAGGCGGGAGTGCCGCGGCCTGAATATACGAAGACGGCTATGGGCCTGTGCGATTTTGCTCTTCGCGCCCAGCAGGAGAGCGGCGAATTTGCCAAGAGCTGGTTCATTGACGGCTCGATCGATTCCAGGCATGGCAGCGTCGGCGCATTTATGATCCTGCCGCTGTTTGACGCGTGGCAGCTGACGGGCGAAAGACGTTATCTCGACTGCGCCCTGAAAGCGTTTGCGTTCTACAACGGAGAATTTGAACGCACCGGGTATACTACGGCCGGCGCGCTGGACAGCAACTGCATAGACAAGGAATCGGCCGCGCCGCTGCTGCGGGCCGCGCTGAAGTGCTACCACGCCACGCAGGAACAGCGCTATGCGGAAGCCGCGGAGGACATCGCCTACTACTTGGCTACCTGGCAGTGGCATTATTCCACGGCGTTCCCGGAGGATTCCCTGGCGGCCCGGATCGGCTACGATACCTACGGCGGAACAGCGGTATCCGCGGCGCACAACGCGCAGGATCCTTACGGTTTGTATTATATTCCTGAATATGTGGAGCTGGCGGAACTGACGCACAAAAAGATCTGGTATGACCGTGCGCGCGCTCTTTGGTATAACGGCATCCAGCTGATCTCCGACGGAACGCTGGTGGTCAATAACCGGGTGCGCCCGGCAGGCAGCCAGGATGAATCCGTCCGCCATACGCGCTGGGGCAGGATGGACAAGCGGATATTTGTTCCCTCGGAATGGCTGCCCTCGTGGCCGGGGACGTTCCGCGAAGTGACGCTGGATATGCTTGATGAGTGGGAAGTGCTGCGCTGAGAAAGAACCGGGAAAGCGCTGACGATATGGAAACTTGATTTGCTGACGGACCATGCGGCGGGGATAGTCCGGCATGGGACGCGGCATATGGGAAACGGCAGACAGGACGCCGGTTTGAGCCGGAACCGATACGGATTCTGGCTCAGGTCATGCGGGACCGCCGCTTTGGGGATCATTCGTTATCCGCGGGGCGGCGGTCCTTTTTTTGAAGCGTGCATTTTATCGATTACAGTTTACTCGTCCGCCAGCCAAGGAGCAGATTCGTGCCTGCGCGAATATCTGCTTCTGGCCGGACGGACGAAGGGGAGCGCCATTTTATGAGCAAAGGCAGCCGCGAAGCGACGGAAAGCGCGTAAGCGCGGCTCTGCGAACGGTGCGGAGTAAACTGTGACTTTTATCGTGGGCCTCCCGGAAAAACTCTTGATTTTCCGCGGCGCCGGTAGTATAATACGCGGTAAGAAAAGAGGTAATCATTATGTTAAATCAAAAAATTGCAAACCTGTTAAACGACCAAATCAACAAAGAACTTTACTCCGCCTATCTCTATCTGGATTTCGCCAATTACTACGCCGGCGAGGGTCTGGACGGATTCGCCCACTGGTATGAGGTTCAGGCGCAGGAGGAGCGTGACCATGCCTTCATGATCCGCAGATACCTGCTCAATAATGGCGTAAAAGTGGAATTTCAGGCAGTCGGCAAGCCGGACAAAGTATTTGAAAATCATCTTGCGCCCTTAGAGGCAGGCTATGAGCATGAGCAGTATGTGACCTCGCTGATTACGGCGATCTACCATGAAGCGTTCGAACAGAAGGATTACAAAACCATGCAGTTCCTTGACTGGTTTATCAAAGAGCAGGGCGAAGAAGAAACCAACGCCGATGACATGGTCAAGAAAATGAAGCTCTTTGGAAATGACGCCAAAGGACTTTACGCATTGAATCAGGAGCTTGCGGCAAGAGTCTACGCTCCGTCCGCCACCGGCCCTGCAATGTGATTTTCATCCTTTTCCGCGATTTCTGCACCGCCTGCGGCAGCCCATTCGCGCGCCGCAGGTTTTTTAGTATGACGGGCATGCCCGTGTTCTGTGGTGAAAGTCCACATAGGCGTAGCTACCGACGAACTTGATAGCG
>CANQUA010000043.1 GCA_947626915.1 uncultured Lachnospiraceae bacterium | reverse complement strand
TCTACGGTCATGCCGTCCACGCCTGCCGCTCCTTTGTTCCTTACGACTTGCAGATATGCAGCGTTGAGATTATCCTTGCTTACTATCTGCTCCATGAGACTGCTTGTGTCCATGCGTTGTTTCCTTTCTGCCCCTTTTGCCTTTGCCGCCTTTGACGTTATCGACAGACGTATGCTCCGGCTACGAAGTGGAACGTACTTCAACTGATTGATTGTTCGCCCCTTCACTCCATTCCCATTACAGGAACTTCCTCGCTACTATGGGCTCTGCTGACTTCTCACCATTCGTTGTTACTACGGCTAATGGAACCGCCGGTGAGACCTCCCCGCTTAAGGTGCTGGCTCTTTCCCCTCATCTATCCGCCGCATCTACTGGTACTTCCGGCAACTTTTGGACTTCATCTCTTTTTGCAGACTCATCCTTATTTCCCAGCCTTCTATGCGGTTCCTGTCCGTCGGACCAAGGGTTTGCCTACAGCTTCCTTCAGATTCCACCTCACGGTGGACACCCTTGCTGTTCAGCTATGTGCTTCGTCGTTGCCTACGCGCACTCGGGACTTTCACCCGTTAGAGCCCGCCCATGGCGGGCAAACAAAAAATTGCGCGTCCGGCCGGTTTCGGACAGGACGCGCAATTTTCGCAGATTATTTTGAATCATTTGGCCGCATGGCCGCCATTTCCTTTGACCTGACGAAGCTCATCGAACACTACGTCGTTCAGTACTTTAATGTACGTCCCCTTCATACCGGAGGAGCGGGACTCGATCACGCCGGCGCTCTCAAACTTCCGGAGTGCGTTGACGATCACCGAGCGGGTAATGCCTACGCGGTCCGCGATCTTTGACGCGACCAGGATTCCCTCGTTGCCGTCCAGTTCATCGAAAATGTGGGTGATCGCTTCCAGCTCGGAGAAAGACAGCGTTCCGATCGCTGATTTCACGATCTGTATCTTCCTGGTCTCCTCTGCGTTCTCTTCATTCACGGATCGCAGCATCTCCAGGCCAACTACCGTGGTTCCGTACTCGCTTAATATAATGTCGTCGATATTATACTGGCAGTCCATCTTGTAGATGAACAAGGTGCCCAGACGCTCGCCCGCAATGTCGATCGGCGCGATAATCGCCTGGTACTTTTTCACGTTTTCCTCTGCAAATCCTAAGGTAGCAAGGTTGACGTTTTCCTTGGTGGAAAGGATGCTAAGTAATCTCTCATTCAGCATCTTGTCGATAAAGCCGCCGAGATGCTCTCCGATCAGTTCCTCGATCTCTTCTACTCCGGGCCAAAGGCCGATACCTAACACCTTCCCTTTTTTGCTGATGACCAGGATGTTGGATTCCAGGATCTCGCTCAGCACTTTGCAGATATCATTGAAAACTACTTTGTTGGAATTGTTGTTGTGCAACAATTTTCCAATTTTCCGTGTCTTGTCCAACAACTGCACGCTCATTACTGCCGAACTCCTTTCTCTGTCGCAAAAAAGAGACATGACACTTTGACGTGTCACAAAAATTATAGCACATCTCCTTTTATTTCGCAATAGTTTTTTGAAATTTTAGAATCTTTCGGCCCGTTCAGCTTTTTGTATTCATACTTAGCGTGTATCCGCACGCTTCATTGCTGCAAAGCAGCTTATTCCCCTTTTCCACCATAAAGCTGCCGCATTTGGGGCAGGAAATGGCGGATGGCTTCTGCCAGGACAGGAAATCGCATTCCGGGCTGTGCTCGCAGCCGTAATAGCGTCTGCCCTTTTTGGTCTTCCTGGCAACGATCTCCCCGCCGCATTTGGGGCAGGGCACTCCGATTTTTTCCAGATACGGTTTCGTGTTCTTACATTCCGGGAATCCCGGGCAGGCCAGGAATTTCCCGTGCGGGCCATATTTGATCACCATATTGCGCCCGCATAATTCGCAGACCTCGTCGCTGACTTCGTCCGCGATGGTTACGGTCTCCAGATCTTTTTCCGCCTGCTTTACGGCTTCGTCCAGGTCGGGGTAAAAATTGCGGACCACGGTTTTCCAGTCCACAGTGCCGTCCGCGACTCTGTCCAGCAGATATTCCATATTGGCGGTAAACCGAACATCCACAATACTTGAGAAATTTTCTTTCATAATGCGGTTTACCACCTCGCCCAGCTCCGTCACGTAAAGATTCCTGTTCTCCTTGGCCACATAGCGGCGGGCCAGGATCGTCGTGATCGTCGGTGCGTAGGTGCTGGGACGGCCGATCCCCTCTTCTTCCAGCGCCTTCACCAGAGACGCTTCCGTATAATGAGCCGGCGGCTGCGTAAAATGCTGGCTCTCTTTCAGTTCGGAAAGCAAAAGCTCCGTCCCCTCGGTCAGATCCTCCAGCGATACGTCGGAATCTTCCTGTTCCTCCTCGTCCACATATACGGACATAAAGCCGTCAAACAGCCGTCTGGAGGCGGACAGATTGAAATAATACTCTCCTGCTTTTACTTTCACTCCTACCGTTCCGTAAACAGCCGGACACATCCTGCTGGCCGCAAAGCGCTTCCAGATCAGCTGATACAGCCGGAACTGGTCTCTGGCCAGGGACTCCTTTACCTGCGCAGGCGTCAGGCTGATGTCCGTAGGGCGGATCGCCTCGTGGGCGTCCTGAATCTTCGCTCCGTTGGTTTTGCGCGTCTCTTCACCTGCCACATAATCCGGTCCGTAAACGGCCCCGATATAACTGCGGGCCGCCTGGTCCGCCTCTTCCGCCACGCGGGTGGAATCGGTACGCAGGTAGGTGATCAGACCGATCGTCCCGTGGCCCTTGACAGCCACGCCCTCGTAAAGCTGCTGCGCCAGCCGCATGGTCTTCTGTGTCGAGAAATTCAACACCTTGGAAGCCTCCTGCTGCAGTGTGCTCGTCGTAAACGGGACCGGGGCCTTGCGGATGCGTTCGCCCCGCTTTACCTCGCTCACCACGCAGCGGCAGTCCTTTAATTTCTCCAAAATTTTATCCACATCTTCTTTGGAGCAAAGGGCAATCTTTCCGTCGCCGTCGCCAGAAAATCTGGCT
This sequence comes from uncultured Lachnospiraceae bacterium, assembly GCA_947626915.1. Classification (GTDB taxonomy): domain Bacteria; phylum Bacillota; class Clostridia; order Lachnospirales; family Lachnospiraceae; genus UBA3402. The sequence continues at coordinate 25,500 of CANQUA010000043.1, read as the reverse complement.
GACAGAGGTTTTTTGCGGCTTTTCGGCGCGGAGGCTTTCCGATGCTCCGCCGCGCTGTCAGGGCACGGCAGAAAATCCGCCTCCAGTTCCCAGAATTCCTCCGGGATAAATGCTGCGATCTCCTCCTCTCTGTCACAGATCATTCTGAGGGCCACGGACTGAACCCGCCCGGCACTTAAGCCGCGCTTTACCTTGGCCCACAGTAATGGGCTGATGCGATATCCTACCATACGGTCCAGAATACGCCGGGTCTGCTGGGCATCCACCAGGTTCATGTCAAGCTGCCTTGGCGCCTTGAGCGATGCCTTTACCGCGTTTTTCGTAATCTCATTGAAGCTGATGCGGTAGACCTTTTTTCCCTCGATCTCATCCAGCTTTAGGGCTTTCATCAGATGCCAGGATATGGCTTCTCCTTCTCGGTCAGGGTCGGTAGCCAGATAGATCACGTCCGCTTTCTTGACTTCTTTCCGGAGCCTGGCAAGAACATCGCCCTTTCCGCGTATCGTGATGTACTTGGGCTCGAAATCATTTTCCACATCGAACCCCAGCTGGCTCTTCGGAAGGTCACGGACGTGTCCGCCGGAAGCGTCCACCTCATAATTCGTTCCCAGGAATTTCCTGATCGTCTTGACCTTCGCAGGTGACTCCACGATTACCAGATAATTTGCCATACTGTTCCTTTACTCCTCTAGATCTTTTTCACATAATAATGGCTTGTCGGCTGCATGACATATCCCTTTAATTCCAGCTCTAACAAAAGCGTCATGCACTCCCCCAACGGCAAGCCACTCTCCTCCGCAACCTCGTCAATATACCGGGGCTGCAAATTGAGACAACTATATACTATTTTTTCCCGGTTTGCAAGTGCATTTTCATTTTTTTTATGAAGTCTTAACATCTTCCCATACTTTATCTGAAAATACTCCAAAATATCCTCCGGAGAGGTGACGATTGCCGCTCCCTGGCGGATCAGGCGGTTGCAGCCGCGGCTCAGTTCCTCCGTCACCATGCCCGGCACGGCCATGACTTCCTTGCCCTGTTCCAGGGCCAGCTCCGCCGTGATCAGAGACCCGCTTTTTTCCCGGGCTTCCACGATCACGATCACATCCGCCAGGCCGCTGATGATCCGGTTGCGCATGGGAAAATGCTTCGGGAGGGCCGCGGCATTCAGAGGAAACTCGGAAATAACGCCTCCCTTTTCCGGGATCTGCCGGTACATGGCGGAATGTGTCTTCGGATAGCAGACATTCACGCCGCTCCCCAGCACCGCGAACGTCTCCCCGTCCGCCAGAAGCGCCCCTTCGTGGCCCGCCCCGTCTATGCCCGCGGCCATGCCGCTGACGATCTGAACTCCTTCCAGGCTCAAAGCCGAGCCGAGCGCTGCGGCGACCTGTCTGCCGTAGCTGGAGCAGCCCCGCGCCCCGATGATCGCCACCGAGGGCTTCCCGTCCGCAGGCAGTCTCCCTTTCACATAGAGTCCCATGGGTCTCCCATATATATGCGTCAGCCGCTCCGGATATTCCGCATCTAAAATGGAGATGAAGCGGATTCCCCAGCCCTCCAGGGCGTGATATTCCTCGGCCGTCCTGCCCAGCCTCTCTTTCCACGCGTCGAACAAATCCGCCGCGGCTTTCGACAGCAGTCCCTGCTCCGTCAAACGGACCCCTTCCATATTATAGACCGCCTGAAACGAGTGGTATCTCTCCCACAAACCATTCAGGGCGGCAGCTCCCAGCAGCGGCACCTGGCAAAACCAGTACAGATACTCCTTCTCCGTATATCCCGCGTTCTCTCTCATCCGGCCCCGCCCCCTTTCACGGAAGCGGAACCGCCGGCTGCCGCCGAAAATCCGGGCTCCTCCGTCTGACCCGCGGCCGGCGCCCAGTATTTTTCCTCCAGGCTCCGGTACCCGATGGCCTCGCACAGATGGGCATGGCCGATCTGCTCCGCCCCGTCCAGGTCGGCAATGGTCCGCGCCACCTTCAGGATCTTGGCGTAGGCCCTGGCGCTCAGGCCCTTTTTCCGGTACAGCAGCCCGAAAAACCTCTCCTCCTCGGGGCTCAGGCGGCAGAACCCGGCCAGATCCTCGCCGTTCATCTGGCTGTTGAAGCGGATGTCCCGGCCGGCAAACCTCCGCTTCTGGATCTCATGTACCCGCTCCACCCGTTCGCGGATCGCCGCCGAGGATTCCGCTTTCTGCCGGCTGCGCAGTTCCCCGTACGCAACCGGCGCCGCCTCCGCGCAGATATCGATCCGGTCCAGGATGGGCTTGGAGATCTTGCCCAGGTACCGCCGGATCTGTTCCTCGCTGCACCGGCACCGGTTCCGGTCGGGGAAATGGCCGCAGGGACAGGGGTTGGCGGCCGCCACCAGCATAAAATCTGCCGGAAACTCGTACCGCCCGCTGACTCTTGACAGCACGATCTTATGGCTCTCCAGGGGCTGGCGCAAAATTTCAATGACATTGCGGGAAAACTCCGGCAGCTCGTCCAAAAACAATACCCCGCCGCTGGCTAAGGACATCTCCCCCGGCATCGGGTTCCGGCCGCCGCCTGTCAGCGCCTGCACCGTGGCCGAATGATGGGGGCTGCGGAAGGGACGCCGCCTCATGAAAGGCTGCTCCCTGGAAAGCATCCCGCAGACGCTGTAGATTTTCGATATCTCCAGCAGTTCCTCCATGCTGCAGGAGGGCATGATCGTCGGGATCCGTTCCGCGATCATGGTTTTCCCGGTTCCCGCCGGGCCGATGTAGAGAAGATTATGACGGCCGGCCACCGCCACCTCCGTGGCCCGCTTCACCAGAAGCTGGCCCTGGACTTCCTGATAATCGATGCCATAGACGTTTTCCGCCTGCAAACCGGGCGTTTCTTCTGCCGGAGCGCTTTCTGACTCTTCCGCCGCGAACCGCCCTCTGCGCGCAATTTCGACAAATTCCCGGATATGGGCCACGCCCACGATGCGCATCCCCGGTATCACCCGCCCCTCGCTCACGTTTTCTTTCGGCAGGAAACAGACGCTCTTCCCCGCGCGCTTGGCTTCCACGACCATGGGCAGGATCCCGCGCACCGGCTTCACCGCTCCGTCCAGCCCCAGTTCCCCGATCAGCACCGCATCCGCAAGCGTTCCCCAGTCAAACTGTTCATGGGCCCCCAGAACCGCGGCCGCGATCGGCAGGTCAAAACCGGTCCCGCTTTTATGCACATCCGCCGGCGACAGATTCACGGTCACTTTTCTGGGCCGGAACCGGAAGCCCGCATTTTTTAGCGCCGTCCTCACGCGGTCCTGGGCCTCCCTTACCTCCGGGGCCAGGGCTCCGACCATAACAAAACCAGGCAGACCGTCCTGCACGTCCGCCTCCACATGGACCAGACAGCCTTCTACTCCCAGAAGGCCGATCCCACACACTTTGCTAAACACCGAATCCTCCTCACGCAGCTCTCCAAATACGCGGGAATCCGATGCGAACCGCATCAATTAAAAAACAGAATTTATGGATACGTCTACTATACCCCAGATTTTCGGAAATTGCAAGCAAAAAACGCGCAAAAAAAGGGCGGCCGCAGCGATGCGCCTGAAAGACGCGCGATCGCCGCAGCCGTCCCGTTCCGCCTCACTCAAACTGGGAGGCGTAGAGCTTATAATAGAATCCTTTCCGCACCATCAGTTCCTCGTGGGTGCCCTGTTCCACCACGTCCCCGTGATCCACCACCAGGATCTTGTCCGCGTTCTGGATCGTGGAAAGGCGGTGGGCGATGACGAAGCAGGTCTTCCCCGCCATCAGCCTCCGCACGGCTTTCTGCACCTGCCGTTCCGTACTGGTATCCACGTTGCTGGTGGCCTCGTCCAGGATCAGCATATGGGTGTTGTAAAGCATGGCCCGGGCAATGGTCAGAAGCTGCTTCTGCCCCTTGCTGATGTTTCCGCCGTCCTCGCTGATCACGGTCTGATAGCCGTCCGGCAGCCGCATCACATAGTTATGAATGCGGGCGGCCTTGGCGGCGGCAATGACCTCCTCCATCGTGGCCCCCTCTTTGCCGTAAGCAATATTATCGTAAATGGTCCCGCAAAACACCCAGGTATCCTGCAGCACCATGGCATAGGTCCTGCGCAGGCTGTCCCTGGTAACCGTGCGGATCTCGTTGCCGTCCACCAGAATCGCCCCGTCGTCTACGTCGTAGAAACGCATCAGCAGGTTGATGATCGTGGTCTTGCCCGCTCCGGTCGGTCCGACGATGGCAATGGTCTGGCCCGGATTGGCTTTCAGGTTCAGGTCATGGAGAATGGTCTTGCCCGGCACGTAGCCGAAGGACACATGCTGCGCTTCCACGTCTCCCTGCACCTCTTCCAGGGTCCTGGCGCCGAAGATATCCTGGATCTCCTCCGGCTCGTCCAGCAGGCGGAAGACCCGCTCCGCCGCCGCCAGGGCCGAATAGATCTCGTTGATGATATTGGCGATCTCGTTGATCGGACCCGAGAATTTCCTGGAATACAGCACAAAGGAAGAAATCTGGCCCAGGTCCACGATATTCTTCAGATAGAAAACCGCTCCCACCAGGCCGATCAGCGAAAGTCCCAGGTTATTGATAAAACCGATGGTCGGGCCCATGGTCATGCCCAGGGTGTCCGCGTCCCGGTAGGCGTCGGCCGCCGCATGGTTGATCTCGCTGAATTCCTCGCAGACGCCGTCCTCGTAGGCGTAAGCCAGGATCGTCTTCTGCCCTGTGAACATTTCCTCCACGAAGCCGTTCATCTGCCCGTAGGCTGCGCTCCGCTTCGAATACCGCGGCCGGGTCTTCCGCCCCATATAACGGGTATAAAAGATGGCCATCGGGATCGTCACCACCATACACACCACCAGCGGCAGAGAGATCAGGCACATCATCAGAAACGATCCCACCACCGTCACGACGCTGGTAATGATCTGCACCACATCCGTAGACAGACTGGTTCCTACCACGTCGATATCGTAGCTGACACGGCTGATGATGTCGCCGGCCTGGTTCCGGTCAAAATACCCCACCGGCAGCGTCATCAGCTTGTCGAACACATCCTTCCTCATCTTCCGGACCACATTGCGGCTGACCCGCATCATGCCCAGGTTCACGACAAACGTCAAAAGCCCGCTGAACAGATAGGCCAGCAGCATACAGCGCCCGTAATAAAACACCACGTCAAAATCCACCTGCCCGGCGCCCGCGCCCGCCGCCCGGATGGCTTTCCCGGCGAAATTGGGACCCATCAGGTTCCCCACATTGCTGATAAAGGCGCACAGGGTCAGGGCCAGCACCACCGTCCAGTAATCTCTCAGATAGGACAGGATACGCCGGAGCGTCCCCTTCGCGTCCTTCGGTTTCTCCTTCTTCCCTCCGCGGTCTCCTCTTCCCGGCATCTTCTCTCCTCCTTCTAAGCCAGCGCGCCCATCTGCGTCTGAAAGATCTCCCGGTATTCCGGGCAGCTTTCCAGCAGATGCTCATGGTCCCCGTAACCGATGCAGCGTCCATTGTCCATGACCAGGATATGGGTCATGCCCATAACGGAGCTGACACGCTGCGCGATCAGGATCGTGGTCGTGTTCTTATGATGCTCGAAAATCGCTTTCCGCAGGGCGGCGTCTGTCTTGTAATCCAGGGCCGAGGAGGAATCGTCCAGAATCAGGATCTCCGGATCCGCCGCCAGCGCCCTGGCGATCAGCAGGCGCTGCTTCTGGCCGCCGGACAGATTGGCGCCCTTGATATCGGCCATATAGTCCATCTGCCCGTCCAGCCCGGATATGTATTCCTCCGCCATGGCGTCTTTGGCCGCTTTCCAGAGGCCGTCCTCCTGAATCTCCCTGCCGAACGAAATATTGCGTCGCAGGGTATCGTTAAACACCATGTCGTTCTGGAAGACCACGCCGAATTTCCGGTGCAGGTCATCCTTCCGGAAGCTGCGCACATCCTTCCCGTCCACAAACACGCCGCCGTCCTCCACGTCGTAGAACCGCATCAGCAGGTTGATGATCGTGGTCTTGCCGCAGCCGGTCGGTCCGATGATGCCCAGGCTCTCTCCTTTTTTGATCGAAAAATCAATGTCGTAGAGGCACTGTTCCCTTCCCTCGCCGCCGAACGCCTCCGCCTGGGCGGTCCCGGCTTCCCCATAACTGAAATTCACATGCTCGAACCGGATAAATTCGTCGCCGGCAGGCTTTTTCGCCTCGTCCTCCGGCAATACCTTCTGATCCTCAGGCGCCGACAAAATCAGCCCGATCCGGTTGGCGGAGGCCGACGCCTTGCTGATCATCATAAAGATCCGGTTGATCCCCATAACGCCCTGCAGCACCATATTGAAATATGTCAGAAACGCCAGGATCACGCCGGGATCCATCTGCCCGTTATTGACGCGGATCGCGCCGATAAAGACCACCAGCGTCAGCCCTGTATTCAGGCTGAGCTGCATCACCGGCCCCGGCAGCGCCATGACCGTGCTGGCCTTGATATCGTTGCGCGTCATCGCGTCGTTGCTGACCGCGAAGCGCCGCTTCTCGTAATCCGCCTTGGAGAGGGCCTTTACCACGCGGATGCCGGTAATATTCTCCCGCATGACCCGCACCACGTCGTCCAGGCTCTCCTGCACCTTATTATACAGCGGGATCCCGTAACGGGACACGCCGATGATCACCACCAGAAGAATCGGAAGCATCCCGCACAAAACCGCCGCCAGCACCCAGTCCATCGTCAGGGTAATCACGATCCCGCCCACCAGCATGATCGGCGCGCGGACGCACAGAGTCTGCAGCGACTGGGCGCAGGACTGAACGTTATAGCTGTCGCTGGTCATACGGCTGATCAGGCTGGGAAGTCCGAACGTGTCAAACTGACGGCCGGACAGATTGGCTGTCTTGATAAACAGATCCTGACGAATATTATAAGAAACATTATGGGCGTTCTCGACGGCGCCCCGGTTAGCAGTCACATTCAGCTGGCGTGCGGTCAGCGCCGTCAGGATCATCAGCACGCCCCAGAAAAAGATACTCGACAATTTTCCTGTCGGCACGGTCACATCGATGATATGCTCCAGAATGTACGGAAGCATCAGCTCCACCATCGTCGAGGACAGCTTCAGCACCATGACGAACGTGATCGCTTTCCTGTACGGCTTCATGTAACGGAATATAAACTTCACAACACATTTCCCTTTCTAAAAGCAAAAACTTTTATCGACCTGTAAACAAAATATCCTTTATTATATACCATATCGATTATTTTTGCAAATATATATTTTTAAATATCCTTCGCCTTTCCTGCGCAATTTTCATAAATCTGAAATTTTCGCTTGCATTCCTGCGGAATTGTGCTATAATGAAAGACGTGCAGAAGAAACGCGTGTGTAGTTCATTGGTAGAATGTCAGCTTCCCAAGCTGAAGAGGCGGGTTCGATTCCCGTCACGCGCTCGCCAAAAGCCTGGTGTTTACCAGGCTTTTGTTTTTGTGACGCATAAAATATATTCAAACCTGTCTTGAATCATTTTATAAAATCCGCCAGCTTTTCCGTGATCCGGCGCAGCATCTCCACTTCGCTTCTGGCCGTGGCGTCCAAAAGCGACGCATCCCTGACGCGGGTGACGGTTGTGATGGGAAGTCCCTCCCGCTGCAGGTAATATTTCGCGTTTACCGGGTATACCTGCCGTTCGATCAATGCGCAGATCGTCAGCGCGTCGGCCAGCTCCCGCATCCGTTCGCCGTCAGGGTCCGCGCAGAGGGCCGCATACAGACTGCACTGCATGTTGGCCATCACGCCGCTGTAGCCGGACGCGCCCAGAAGCAGGGACTCCAAAAGCGTCGCCGTGTTGGCGTTATACAGTTTCATATTCGTACCGCGGACCGCCTCCAGCTTCTTTCGGATCATCTCAAGATCGCAGCAGGTGTCTTTCAGAAAATAAAACCGCCCGGTCTCCGCGCATTTGCGGAGCAGCTGCGGGGAAAGGACCCGTTTATAAGGATACGGGCACTCGTAGAACCCCAGCTTGATGTCCTGCGGAACCGCCTCCAGCAGCCGGTCCAGCGCCTGCTGCCAGACCTCGTCGCTTTCTGTCTCTTTCGCCAGCCGGTTCGTGATCAGAATGACCGCGTCCACTCCCGTATCCGCGACGGCGCATATTTCTTCCGCCTGTTTTTCAAAGGAATCCGAAATATGGCCGGAAGCGATGACCGGAACTCTTCCCGCCGCCTTTTCTTTGACGAAGCGGGCATATTCCACCCTCTCCTCCAGGGTCAGGCAGAACATTTCCGTCGACTGGCAGACCGCGAACAGGCCGGAAGACCCGTTTTTTATGTACCATTCCACCAGCTCTCCCAGCGCTCTGTAATCGATTTTTCCGTCCTCCGCAAACGGGGCCAGCATCACGGGCCAGACCCCGCCGGGGAAATGATTCTCGTTCATAAAAACCTCTTTCCTGCCTTTTAGGCATCGCATTATTCCAGAAGCCCCAGAATCTCCTCATAGCTCAGACTGCCGAGGGAAACGTTCTCGTCCGTGACCACCTGCTCCGCCAGACTTGCCTTGGCTTTCTGCAGCTTCAGAATATTTTCCTCGATCGTTCCCTTCGTGATCAGCTGCACCACCGTCACGGTCTTTTCCTGACCAATGCGGTGGGCCCGGTCGGTGGCCTGGTTCTGAGCCGCCACATTCCACCAGGGATCATAATGGATCACCAGATCCGCCGCCGTCAGATTCAGCCCGGTGCCTCCCGCTTTCAAAGAGATCAGGAACACGGGAGCCTCCCCTTTCTGGAACGCGTTCACCAGACGCAGCCGTTCCTCCTTCGGCGTCGCCCCGGTCAGCAGAAAATACGGGACCGCCGCCTCGTCCAGCCGTTTGCGGATCAGCTCCAGCATCGAGGTAAACTGGGAAAACAACAGAATCTGATAGCCGGATTCCACCCCGGAATTCAAAAGCTCCATGCAGGTCTCCAGCTTGGCCGAACTGCCTTTATAATCCTCATAGACCAGCCGCGGATCGCAGCAGACCTGCCGGAGCCTGGTGAGAGCCGCCAGGATCTGGATCTTGCTCTCCTGCGCTCCGCCCTCCAGCCGTTCCTTCAGCTGCAGGGCGCGGGCCGCGTACAGCTCCTTCTGCTCCGGCTCCATCTGGGAATAGACCACCGTTTCCAGTTTCTCCGGAAGCTCTTTCAGCACGTCCTTTTTCAGCCTGCGCAGCAGAAACGGCGCAGTCATCCGCCTCAAAAGCTCCATCGCCTCTTCGCTGCCCTCCCGGACAATGGGGGATTCGAACCGCTCTTTAAAACGCTGGTAGGAATAGAGGAAGCCCGGCATCAGAAAATCAAAAATACTCCAGAGCTCGCTGAGCCGGTTCTCGATGGGCGTCCCGGTCAGGGCGAAACGGGTCCGGGCCTTCACCGCCTTCACCGCTCTGGCGCTCTGGGTCGTGGGATTCTTGATATACTGGGCCTCGTCGATGACCTGAAAGCGGAACTCGGTCCCCTGATAAAAAGACAGATCCCTCTTCAGCAGATCATAGGAAGTCACCACCACCTCATAGTCCGGCAGCTGCTTTAAGCGCTCCTCCCTCTCCGGCGCGCTGCCCGTAACCAGAAGCACCCGCAACGACGGGGCAAATTTCTGGATCTCACATTCCCAGTTATAGACCAGCGACGCGGGGCAGACGATCAGGGAAACACATTTTTCCTTCCGGGACTCGTCGTAGAGCAGGCTTATGATCTGCACCGTCTTGCCAAGCCCCATATCGTCGGCCAGGATCCCGCCGAACCCATAGAAATCCAGGGTCCTGAGCCACCGGTAGCCTACCTTCTGATAGCCGCGCAGGATCTTGTCGAATCCCTCCGGCAGTTCAAAATCACTGTCCTCTATCGCCCGCATCCCGCGGACGATGGATTTGAAACGGGCGTTTCGCTCCAGACGCAGATCCCTCCGCTCCCGGTACAGGCTGTCCAGATACAGCGCCCGGTAGGCCGGAGCCTGGAACACATGGTTCGTCCGGTCTTTTTTCGGCACATCCATCCCCTCGACCATCCGCGCTACCGTCATCAGCCCGTTATCCTCCAGGCGCAGGAATTCCCCGGATTTCAGCCGGTAATAGCTGCGCTTTTCCCGATAAGCCTCCAAAATCTCCGACAGTTCGCTGCCGTTGAGATCGCCGGCGTCCACGGTCAGCGTCAGCCATCCGCCTGCAGCCTGGAGCCCTACCGACACTTCCTTCGGCGCGGCCATCCGCAGATGGCTCATATCCTCCGGCAGCCAGACTTCCCCCAGCCGCTTCAGTTCGCCGATCCCCTCCGAGACCAGCCGGTACACGGCCGCCTCATCGTCCCGGATCATCAGATCATTGGAGCCCGGTTCCCGGTACTTAAAATATTTTGTCAGGACCTGGCTGATGCGGAATTCGCCCGGCACGTCCCGGCTGATCGCAGCGGGAACATGCTCGTCCTCCATCGGATGAAACGAGAAATTGCCGTAGGACAGCGTCGGACGCAGGATCACCGTATTGGGGTCAGGGCTTTCCAGCACAAATCTGGCTTTCAGCTCCACGGGCCGGTAGGTCTCCCAGTCCACGTCCCGGGTCCGCAGCATCCCGTAGGATTCCAGCTTTTTCAGGACGCGCTCATAAAAAAGAGGCACATCCTTCTCATTGACCAGCACCTCATAGGGGGCCCCGTAGCCCTGGGTCATCTGCTGGAAGAAGACCTCCATCTGCCGGCTGAACGATTCGGTGCACTGATAGAGATCCGAGCCCCGGATCACGTACAGGTGCTTCTCCCCCATGAAGGTCAGAAGCCCCTTGTCCAGCGACACCCGGATCCCCCGGCTGCCCGCCCGCTCCACGTTCACGGCGATCTCCGGATTCTCCTGCCGGACGCGCACATTCTTTTTCCGCCCCTGGGCGTCCTCCGCCTCGATCTCCCGTCCCGCAAGCAGGTCAAAAAAGCGGTCCCGCCTGACGCGGGTCAGATTCATTTCCCGCATCGCAGGCGATGCCGCGTAAAAGCTTTTCCGGAATTCCATATAATTCTCCCGGTAGGCGTCGGATACCTCCTCCACCATGTCCAGGAGCCTGCGCGACTCCTCGTCAAACGCGTCGCGGCTGTGGTAAAAAGCCAGCGCTTTCCCGTATTCGACGTAGGAACCGTTTTCCAGCGCGTCCGAAAAGGCCACCAGATCCCGAACCACGTAATACCGCGTCCTGCCGATGCGGAATTCCACCCGGATATCCTGCCGCAGAACCAAAAGACGCGGAACCAGGTGTACCGGCTCCTCCGTCTCCCGCTCCGCAATGGAGGCCACTTCCCGATTCGTGTATTCCCGGATCATCGTGCGCACCTGAGCAGACGTAGAGATGGGCCGGTCAGGCGCCCCTTCCGACCATTTTTCATAATAATCAAACAAGGCTTTCTCATGGGGGCACAGGCCCCGGCAGGAGCTGCCGCTTCCGCAGGAACAGGAGCTGCTGTTGATCTCGCTGCCCCTGACCTCCAGGCGTACCAGGTACTGCCGGCCCTGATCTTCCACCGTGCCTTCTACGCCTGTTTCCCCTTTCCAGAAAACCTTTGTCTGCATTTTGACAATTCTCATGGACACCTCCGCCCTGGAAAACATGATAAACGCAGCGAACGGCACCTACATACGTTCCGGAGCGCCGAAGCCAAGCAGGCCGATACAGGTCTCCAGCACGCGCTTCACCAGCGTGATCAGCGCGATATAGCCGGCCTGCTTCTCCTCATCCTCCTCTTTCAGGATCATCGTCGTATTATAGAAGCTGCCGAACGCGTCGGACAACTCATAGATAAACTGGCAAAGCCTGTGAGGCGCGTTCTCCAGGAACGCAGTCTCAACCACGTCGTTAAACGCCGCCAGCTTTAACATCAGGTTTTTTTCCTCTCCGGATACGGCAGGACGGATCTGCTTTTCCGCCTGTCCGCCCTTTTCCTTCCGGCTCTCCTCGTACCTAGCCAGGATCGACTTGATCCTGACGATCGTATACAGGATATAGGGACCTGTGTTCCCTTCAAATGAAGTGAAGCGGTCGATATCGAACACATAGTCCTTGGACACCTGGTTGGAAAGATCCCCGTATTTCAGCGCCGCCAGCCCGATGATCCGCGAAGCGTCCCTGGCCTCCTCCTCGCCCATGGTCCGGTTCTCCATGATGCGCCCGTAAACCTTGTCATTGATCTCCTGAACCAGATATTCCAGCCGCATGACGCCGCCGTCCCTGGTCTTAAACGGTTTCCCGTCTTTGCCGTTCATGGTCCCGAACATCAGATGGACCAGCTTCGTCTCCGGTTCCACATAACCGGCCTTTCTCGCCACGCGGAACACCTGGATGAAATGCAGTTCCTGGCGCTTGTCCGTGATATAAATGTACTCCTTCGGCGCGTAAAGCCTCTGCCGCTCCATGATCGTCCCCAGGTCGGAGGTGGCGTAGAGGGCCGCGCCGTCCGATTTGCGGATGATGCAGGGCGGCAGCTCCTTGGGATCCGACGGCTCCGCGATATCCACCACCAGGGCGCCCTCGCTGGTATGCGCCAGTCCTTTTTTCTGCAGGTCCTCGATCAGCTCCGGGATATAGGGTTTGGAATCGCTCTCCCCTTTCCAGAGATCGAAATACACTTCCAGATTGTCATAATTTTTCCGAAGGTCCGGCAGGGACAGGGCCATAATGTGCTTCCAGACGGCGACAAACGGCGCGTACCCTTCCTGCAGCCTGCGGGTCGCCTCATGGGCGCGGTTTTTAAACGCCTCGTCCGTCTTGGACCTGGCGCTGGCCGCCGGGTAGATCTCCTCCAGCTCCCCGATGGTGAACGGAGCCTCCTCCGGATATTCGCCCGTAAAGCTTTCGTCAAAATACGGCAGATCCGGCTTCCGGTCCCGCAGCTCCTCGATGATCAGTCCCATCTGCAGGCCCCAGTCCCCCAGATGCACGTCCCCGATCATATGATAGCCCAGGAAATTGCCCATGCGCTTGATGCACTCGCCGATGATCGCCGGGCGCAGATGGCCCACATGCAGAGGCTTCGCCACATTCGCCCCGCCGTAATCCACGATGACCGTGTCTCCCCGGCCGATCTCCTCCGCTCCCAGTTTTTCATCCAGGCGCATACCCTCCAGGTAACGGGCCAGATACGCCTCGCTGAGCCGCAGGTTGATAAACCCCGGCATCACCGCCTGGATATCGGAAAACATAGACGGCGCAGCGTCCGTCTGCCCGTCCCGTTCCTTTAAATACGCCGTCACCTGGCCCGCAATCTCGATGGGTTTCTTTTTATACGCTTTCGCGGCCGCCATGGCCCCGTTGCACTGATATTCGCACAAATCCGGCCGGTTGGACAACGTTACCTTGCCATAATCCGCCGCATAGACGCAGGCCGCGAACGCCGCCCGCATTTCCTCCGCAATACAATCAAGAATCTTTTTCACGTTTCCGTCTCCTTTTCCTGTCTCTCCCGGGTCCTCTGGTCATTAAGCATATATTATACTGGATTTTTCCGGAAAAGGCAAGATTTGACCCGGGGATTCCTACGGCTTTTTCGCGATTTTCGTGTAACAGTTCAGCCAGCCGCAGACGGCAGGTCATACACCTGCGTAAACCGGGCTTTTCTCTCCCGGCTCAGGTGATGGCTGACCAGAATCAGCGTCAGTTCCGGGTTGGAAAGCAGGCTCTCCTCCACGATCCCCGCGTTTTTCTGATCCAGGGCGCTGGTGCCCTCGTCCACCAGGAGAATGGAGCGGTCGTGGATCAGCGCGCGGGCGATGGCTACGCGCTGCTTCTGCCCGCCAGAGAGATTGCTGCCGTCCTCGCCCACCGGGGTGTCCAGGCCCTCCGGCATGGCGGCCAGGTCGCCCATAAGCGCGCTGTTTCGCAGGGCCTTTTCCATCTGCTCGTCGGTGAAATCCTCGCCCAGGGTGATGTTGTCCCGGATCGTCGTGTTGAACAGGAACACGTTCTGCTCGATGCAGCTCATCTGCCGCCTGCGCTGTTCCGGCGTGAAGCCGCGGGCGTCCACGCCGTCGAATTGTATCGTCCCGCTGTAGTCCGGCAGCCAGCCCAGCAGGAGTTTCAAAAGCGTGGATTTGCCGCAGCCGGAGGGGCCGGTCAGGGCATACTTGCCGCCTTTTTGGAACGTGAGGGACAGATCCTGCGGGACCAGCATCATCACGGCGACGTTGACCAGCGCCGCGGCCAGCAAAGACCAGTGGAGCGTCAGCAGGGCGGCGGCGCTGAACAGGGCGTTGGCCGCGCAGGCGACACACTGATAAAACGGCTGCCAGGCAAGCTCTTCGATCCGGTTGACGTCGTTGGTGAACCAGGACAGGTACTCCCCCGTGTCCGTTCCGTGGAACTCCCCATGGGACTTATGGAGCAGCGTCGCCGTCATGTCCCGCCGGACCGCGTTGTTCATGGCCCGGACCGCGCGGCCCTGGAAAAACTTATAGACGCCCTCGATCCACAAAAGAAGGAACCAGGCGCCCGTCATGATCAGTTCCCAGAAGAAAAATCCCCGCAGGTCAAGCTCAATGATGCTCTGAAAAACCTGCATCATCAGAAGATTGTTCCCGATCTGCAGGGCGCATACGATAAGCAGCAGAAGGATCGCCAAAAGATTGGCCGGCCAGTATTTTTTTAAATAGTAACGCATGATGAGACCGCTCCCTCCCATTAAATGATTTCATTCTGTCTATACGGACGTTCCCGCCGCTATCCGCGCGGCGCATCCTTTTCGACTTCTTCCCATATTTCATCCGGCCCGAAGAGCGGCACCGGGGCGTACAGCTTCAGATAGTTTGAATCCCACTGCATCAGCGTCCGCGTAAGTATAAGGAACGGGATCAGCTTCCAGGGCTCTACCACCTTATAGACCCTGGTCTCGCCGTCCTCCAGTTCCAGCTCCATAAAAGACAATAGCCTGAGCTCCGCCAGCGCTTCCAGCAGCTCCTCCGCGCTCTCCCGGGCCATGTTCAGATGCTTCGTCACCACGCTTGGAGAGAACCAGCCTATTTTCCGGTTATAGACATATTCCATCAGTTCCAGGCAGCCCGGTCTTGCCAGAAGCGCGAAGAGCTGCCGGCATTCCTCCTTCGGCGCAAACCATTTCGCCCAGCCGTCCCTGGGCCTGGGCCAGAGCGTTACAAAGGACAGGTCCTCGGCGTGCACGTCAAACAGGATGCCGCCCTCCGCCGCGATCTGCGAAAGCTGCAAAAACTCGCCGCCATCCCCATAGGCGAATCTGCACGTTTCGGGATAGTCCGCCATCGGCAGAGTGACCTCTCCCTCCTCGTCCGGTACGAAGTATGCCTTAGATTTCCAGACCAGCCGGCAGAACTGGTCCAGCCGGTCCCTGGAGGGAAATCCCCGCAGCCACCGGCCCACCGCGTCCGCCGGGTCCTCCTGCTCCCCGCCCTCCATGCCAAAGAGGGCGTCGATGGTCACGCCCAGCTGCCGTGACAGCACCGGCAGCAGTTCCACATCCGGCGCGCCGCCCTTTTCCCATTTGCTCACGGCCTGGGACGATACGCCGACCAGGTTCCCCAGCTGTTCCTGCGTGAGCCCGCGCTCCTTTCGCAGAGCGGCGATCCGCTCGCTCAGTTCATTTGCCATTCCAAACACCATCCTTTCGATTTTCCGGCTGAATCTTTCGATTATCCGGATGAACTTTATTATGATTGAATTTTACCACAAACAATAGTTGAGTACAATGGAGATATTTTTGAGGTTTTTCAACCATTAGTTGTATTTCGAGAGGATTTTGCAATGTGTTTTGCAGCGCCGCCGCTGAGGTGTGCTTTTCCCCTTTGTAAACGGCTTTCCCGTTTTATAAGCGAGATTCCGGACTTTCCTTTTCCGGACCGATATGGTACAATGACAGACAGTGATAAAAAGAAAATCGTTGTTTATGGTAGACCATTCGGGTGTATAATGTTTGGTGTTGAACGGGCGGCTGTCCGACTAATCAGGAATTTGAAATGGAGAGAGCAAGAAGTTGAGTACGGCAGAAATACTTACACAAATGGGCTTTGGCAAGCCGGATAGAATTGAAGTTTTTAAGAGCGCAGAGGACGATAAAGATTATAATGCCTGGAAAGTCGAAATTGACCATACGGTTTACGTTCTGAAAAAAACGGGCGATCAGGAATCAAGTATTCCGAGGACGCTGTGTCACGACGATCTTCTTCCGTTTAATGTCTTAATCGCAAAGGGAAAGGCAGCAATCATTGATTGGGAGTATGCAGGTATTTTGCCTTACCCAACTTCGCTCGCTCGTCTGATTGCACACGGCGAGGAAGACGGGAAAGCATTTTTCCACATGAAACAAGCAGATAAGGACTATGCAATTGAATACTTTTTTGAGCATTTGCTAAAAGATAAGGGCATAAATTACGACGATTATCTTAGAACCATGGATTACTTTTTGCTCTTTGAGTATTGCGAATGGATTATGCTCGGTAATAAATACAATGACACAAAATCAGAACGGTTTAAGGCGTATTTGATTAAGGCGAAAGATCTCGCAAAAAAATTGTGAGAAACAAAGCTTAAGGTGATGAAGCCGTAACCTTAACAAATTACATTTGCAGAGCAGCCGGGAAAAAAGAGACAGTCCGGAAGACTGGACTGCCTCTTTTTTATGTTCCAAAATGACAGGTATCTGTGCGAAATGTATGAATATACATGGCCGGCGGCCGACAGTAACCACACATCGTTCTGAAAAAGGGAGCCGCGTTCACTCAGCCCCTGCCCGTTTTGGTAAATAGCATGACAGAATTCTGCTTTTCAAAGACGAATGGGCATCGGCTCACGGCGCATGCTCCGCGAAGGTGCCGCAGATTTTTTTGAACGCCTCGATCTTCTCGTCGCTGATGTCCACGCTCACATAGGCGATGGCGTACCAGGCAAAGTCCGTCTTCCCATAGACCACGTACCCGTCCATCAGGCCGCCGTCCTCATCCTCCATCGTGCAGGTGACGGCCTCCGACACCTCCAGCGCGGTCATCTCCGGCTGGCCGGTGTCCCGCATATGATCGATCCCGTAGCTGGATTCCACCAGCACGATCACATCCCCGATGCTCTCCGCCAGCAGATCCTCTCCCTCTTTTGGGAACTGCATCAGGAACATCCCGTCGTTGCCGTCGGCGCTGACGGCCCCGAACCAGTTATCCACGCCCAGATCCAGCATGACCCAATCGGCCGGCAACTCGATGGACGAGGAGCCGTCCGGGGCGGTAAATGCGGCGGTGCCCGTCTCCTGCCCGGCCGCGGCCGCCGTCCCATCCGCTTCCTGTTCCTTCGCGGCCTGCGTCGTTTCCGTCCCGGTTCCTCCTGCCGCCGTCCCGCCCGGCTCCTGTTCCTTCGCGGCCTGCGTCGTTTCCGTCCCGGTTCTTCCCCTGTCCGCGCCGCAGCCGGACATAACCGCGGCCAGCGCCAGCATCATCGCCAAAAAGAACGGGGCGGTCCCTCGTTTCCGTCTTGTCTCTCTCTTCATTTTCCGCCATTCCCTTCTGCAAAAAAAGCTGCCGTAAAATGCGGACACCCGGCTGCTAACCGAAAATCCTCACAAAAATCATCCGACCCAAATTCCGTCTGAGGAAGATTTTTGTGAAAACTTCCGGAACGCAGGGAGGATAGCCCGATTTTACGGCAGCCCCCGTCTTTCCTCTCAAAAGCCTTATGCCCTGGACAGATACTCGCCGGTGCGGGTGTCGATCTTGATCCGGTCGCCCGTGCTCACAAACAGCGGAACGAATACGGTAGCGCCGGTCTCCACCACGGCGGGCTTGGTAGCGCCGGTAGCGGTATCGCCCTTGAAGCCCGGTTCCGTGTCCGTGATCTCCAGTTCCACAAACAGAGGCGCCTCCACGGAAAAGACCTTGCCGTTATAAGAACAAACCTTGCACATCTCGTTCTCTTTCACAAACTTCAGCGTATCGCCGATCATTTCCTGGCTCAGAGCTACCTGCTCGTAGGTGTTGGTATCCATAAAATAGTACAGATCGCCGTCTTTATACAGATACTGCATGTCCACCCTGTCGATCCTGGCCGCCGGGAATTTCTCGGTCGGACGGAACGTCCTCTCAACCACGCCGCCGCTCATCACGTTTTTGATCTTCGTCCTGACAAAAGCCGCGCCCTTTCCAGGCTTCACATGCTGGAACTCCAGAATCTGGTATACGCTCCCGTCGATCTCCAATGTTACGCCATTCCTAAAATCACCTGCTGATATCATAAATGATATTCCTCCTTCAAATTCTGCTCCGTGTGCGGTTTCTCTTATTCTATACTAAATGACGCACACTTTCAACTATTTTTTTCAAACTCAGACAGATTTCTTCGCCTTTTCACCGCCGCTGCCGCCGGACCGGCCGGACCATGCCCCGGGCCGCCGCGTCCCGATTCAGGAAAAACGAACCGGTTCCTTCCGGGAGCGCCCGTTCCCTCCGCGAAGGGGGCAGCTGTTCCGTCTCTTCGTCCGCACCGTTTCTTTCCCGCTCTTTCCCGCGGGCCGCCGTCCGTCTCACGCCCTGCCGGTCAGATAATCCATCGCCAGCAGGTACCCCTTCAGGCCCA
Organism: uncultured Lachnospiraceae bacterium; assembly: GCA_947626915.1. GTDB lineage: Bacteria > Bacillota > Clostridia > Lachnospirales > Lachnospiraceae > UBA3402. The sequence continues at coordinate 6,927 of CANQUA010000043.1, read as the reverse complement.
GGCCCGTGATCTGTCCGGTACAGACCGGCGCGGTCACTGACGTATGGCGGAATTCCTCCCGTTTATGGATATTGGATATGTGTACCTCGATCTTGGGGACCTCCAGCGACGCCAGCGCGTCCCGCAGCGCGTAGCTGTAATGCGTAAAAGCGCCGGGATTGATGATAATTCCCTCCACCTTCTGATGGTACGCCTCCTGGAGCTTGTCGATCAGCGCTCCCTCGTAATTGCTCTGGAACACCTCCAGGTCATGGCCTTCCGCTTTCGCCTTGTTCTGCAGCATCGCCGTCAGAAAAGCATAATCCTCCGTCCCGTAGATCCCTTTTTCCCGTATTCCCAGAAAATTCAGGTTCGGGCCGTTCAGCACCAGGACCTTCATAATGATCCGCCTCCTTGCGTAGATTTTTTCGTCTCCCCGCGCGTTCCCGGCGGGGCATTTTCCTATATTTCCGGAACGAAACGCGGGCCTGCGCCCGCACGTTCCCGCCGCGGTTTTCAGTTCCCGCTCATGCCCAGCGCCGTCAGGATCTCCTCCGCGATCTGATCCGGCCGTTTCCCGTCCGTGTCCACGGCAAAATGGGCCGCCGCCTCATAGAACGGCCCCCGTTCAGCCAGGAGCGCCCTTATTTTCTCCTTCCGGTCCCCGCCCTGCAAAAGCGGCCGGGTCGTATCCGAGGCCAGGCGGGCGCAGACGGTTTCCGGCTTCACCCGCAGATAGACGACCCGCCCCATCTGCCGCAGGACCCTGCGGTTCTCCTCCCGCATGGGCAGACCGCCGCCGGTGGAAATGATCACGGGACTCCGCCTTTCCGCCAGTCCCGCCAGTACTCCGCTCTCCGTCCTGCGGAACGACGCCTCTCCCTCCGTCTCAAAGATCCGGCTGATGGGCATACCGGCGCGGGCCTCGATCATCGAGTCCGTATCCAGCAGCTGCCACTGCAGGCGGCGGGACAGGCTCCGCGCCACCGTCGATTTCCCGGCTCCCATAAAACCGATCAGTATGATATGCTCACCCATGAAGCCGCTCCTCCATCATCCTGCGGATCCGGCTGATCACCTCTTCCGCGACTTTCACCCGGGGATTCCAGAGCTCATAGGCGGCGATCCCCTGATAGATCAGCATGTCCAGTCCGCCCATGACGCGGCAGCCCGCCTGCTCCGCCAGTTCCATGAACCGGGTCCTCGCCGGCGTGTAGATCACGTCCGCCGCCATGGAAAGCCTGCGGTAGAAGCCTTCCGCCTCAATGACCGCGGCTCCGGTCCGCGGGTACATCCCCACGTTTGTGGTCTGGACCGCCAGATAGGATTCCCCCGGAAGCTCCTCCCAACGTTCAAGGGGCAGCGCCCGGACCGCAACGGGAATCTTCCCGGCGCCGGCCTGTTCCCGCGCCTGCGCGGCCAGCGCCTCCGCGTGGTCCAGACTGCGGTTCAGGATCGTAATGGACCTCGCCCCTTCCCTGACCAGCAGATAAGCCGCGGTTCTGGCCGTGCCTCCCGCTCCCAGGATCAGGCAGTCCCGGCCGCCGATCTCCAGCCCGTGTTCCTTCATGGCGCGGAACAATCCCTCCGCGTCCGTATTATACCCTTTATACCCGTCCGCCTGCCGCACCAGCGTATTGACCGCCCCGATCCGGCTGGCCGATTCATCGATCTCCGCCAGATACGGAATCACCCGGTTTTTATAAGGCACCGTTACATTCAGCCCGGCGAAACCCAGGGCAAACGCTCCCCGCACCGCTTTTTCCACATCGTCCGGCTCCACGGCGCAGGGTACGTAGATATAGTCCTGACCCATGGCCGAGGCGATCTGATTGTGCATCAGGGGCGACAGGGAATGTCCCACGGGATTGCCGATCAGGCCGCAGACCATCGCATTTCCGGTTATCATGTCAGACTCCTTTCCGCATCTGTCTTCTCTTATAAAAATACAGCACCACGGCCTCCAGGTACCGTTTCAGCACGATCTGGATCTCCTCCCGCGGATCGATGGGCTTCGTCAGATACGTGTATAGGCCCGCCCGGTTCGCTCCGTACACGTCGGTAAAAATCTGATCCCCCACAAAAACCGTGGACCCGGCATCCGTCCCCATCTGTTCCATCGCCATCCGATACCCTTTTGCCTTCGGTTTCCCCGCCTTGCAGATATATCCGGAATCCACCTGCTTCGCAAACGGCTCCACCCGCGGTTCTTTGTTATTGGAAACCAGGCAGGTCTTCATGCCCAGGCCGTGCAGTCCGGCAAACAGGGAAAGAGCCCTCTCGTCTGCCGGGGCTCCATGGGGCACCAGGGTATTGTCAATATCGAAAATCACTCCCCGGATTCCGCTCTCGTATAATGTTTTATAGGGAATCCCATAGGCGGATTCCACCCATTCGTCAGGATAAAACCGTTCCAGCATCTCTTTTCTTTCGCCTATTTCTTCAATAATTTAGCCAGTTCTTCCATGAACGTGTTCACATCCTTAAATTCCCGGTAAACCGACGCGAAACGGACATAAGCCACCTCGTCCAGATCCTTCAGCCTGCTCATGACCAGCTCCCCGATGACGGAGGCGGCCACTTCCTTTTCCTCCAGATTGAAGACCTGCGTCTCGATCTCGTCGATCATGGCCTCGATCTGCTGCGGCGAGACAGGACGCTTGTGGCAGGACCGCAGCACGCCGGCCTCGATCTTGGAACGGTCGTAAACCTCGCGGGTGCTGTCCTTTTTGATTACCATTAGCGGCATCGTCTCCAGCTTCTCATAAGTCGTGAAACGCTTGCCGCACTTTTCGCACTGCCGCCTCCTGCGGATGGCCGAGTTTTCCTCCGCCGGACGCGAATCGATCACTTTTGTATTTTCATCATTACAATAGGGGCATTTCATCCGATCTACCTCCTTTACGAAAACAGGTCCGCTTTTTCGAATGTATTGTCTTGATTTTATCGTACAAATAAGCGGCGCGCAAGAAGCTTTTTACAAAATTTCAAAATTTGCAGGCTTCTTCCACCTCTTTTTTCCGCACGCGCACCAGAATAATATCGTCCCCCACCTGGCAGATGTCGCAGAAAGGGATCACATATTCTTTTTCGCGTCCCAAAAAGCCGCAGAAGCTCCCCGGCCCCGGCACAATGACCGCCAGCATCCTGCCCTCGCACAGATCAAAATCCACATCGCCCACGAACCCCAGACGCCTGCAGTCTTCCGCGTTGATCACTTCTTTTTGCTTTAATTCCGATATCCTCAAAGCCGCCCCAAACCGCCTTTTCCCCTTTGAAACAGTTTATGCGGCCTTCTCTTCGTCCTATTCCGCCTGACCGTAAAAACAGCCGTCTGAGGTGCGGCGAAGATCCAGATAAAACAAAACGTTCGTACAGCCCATGTACGGCACGATCCAGAAAAAGCCGATCCCGTAGCTGAGCGCTCCCAGAAACAGCATGCCCAGAAAGCTCAGTCCCAACAGCAAAAACCGTCCTTTATTCCCCCGCATCAGCCGTGCGCTCTCACCCAGGGCCTGGAAAATCCCCTTCCGCGGGTCCTCCACCAGGATCACCAGATACTGGCTCAGGGCCAGGGACACATAGCAGACCGCCGCGCACAGAAGCAGCGAATACAGAGTTATGAACCCGGCCGCAAACGCCGCGTTTTCCGGGGACACGGCAGCCGCCGCCCCCAATACGATCATGGGAACCATGCAGAGCGCCGACGCCGCCGTAAAAAGCAGGAAAACCCCCGCAAATTTCCACGGCCGGTTCATAAAGGCCCAGACCAGGCTGACGATCCTGGTCCTGCCCTGCGTACACAGTTCATAAAACATCCGGTTCATTCCCGACGCCAGAAGGAAGCTCACCGCGCCGATCAAAAGTTCCCCGGCCAGCAGTCCGCCCCAAACCTGCGGCTCCGTCAGCCTGCCCCAGGCCGCAGTTCCGCGCAGGATCCTGCTGCCGGCAAGAACCAGTTCCAGCACAGCCGCGCCGCCTCCCGCTATCGCCATATAGATCAGACACGCCCCGGCCGCCGTCCCGTAATGGCCCAGCAGGATTTTTCTGGCTCTGCCCTTTAATTCTCCTCTTCCCGCCTTCATCGTCTCACCCTCCTATGGAATAGAAAAATACCGGCATACCGGCGCTGTAATAGCTGAGCATACGGACCCACGCGGCTCCGGCCGCCATGCTCAGAAATATCCCCGCGATCCCCGTGCCCAGTCCGATCTTCGCCCTGCCCGGGAAGCATCCGTCTCCCCTCGACAGACAGGCCAGTATCACCGCCAGACTGCCGGCGATCACGCCTCCGAAACAGCAACAGGAACTCACGATGGAAACAATCCCGACGATCATGGAAGCTAACGCCATGCCGTTCTCCGACTGCCATTGATTCATAGTTCTTCCCCCTCGTTCAAACAGGTATGTAGTACCAGAGATAATATAGCATTTTTCGCGTAAAAGCGCAAGAGCCGGCGGCCCCCTGCGCTTGTCCTCACACATTTCACACATTTCACGTTACAGTTTACCCGTCCGCCAGGGGCTGCTGCAAAATCGAATGATGCAAAAACCGCCTGATAGTTAGCGGGAGAAAGCACGAATGATTCCTGTTTTCTCCCGCTGTTTTTAACTTTTTATATGACTCGTTTTTACACAAACCATATTTTGCGGCAGCCCCCGGACGGACGAAGGGAGCGCCATTTTATGGGCAAAGGCAGCCGCGAAGCGGCGGAAAGCGCGTAAGCGCGGCTTTGCGAATGGCGCGGAGCGGACTGTAACCATTTCACACATTTCCCGGCAAGACGGTCACAGCTCAGATTTTTGCCCGTTTACGCCGGTTCTACGCCAGCCTGCACTCCGGCGCAGCCGCCCCCTCTGTGCTGACGCTGCCGTCCGCTGCCAGGCGGATCGTAGTCAGATGGCCGTCCAGCGTCACAGCACGGCTGCAGCCGTCGTCGTCATAGAGCTCATAGACCGCTTCGTTCCCTGCAAAATGCAGCAGCCGCAGATGGGAGGCATCTACCTCGTCCACATACTGCCCGCCGTCGGCCAGCGGAACCAGATGGCCCTCGCGGACGAACACAAGCACCTCGTCCAGCTCCGCTTTTACGAAGTGATGCCCGGCCGGCAGGACCTCCGCGTCCATATCCCGGGCGCTCCGCATCCGGTAAAGCTTCATTTTCTCGGGAAGATATACATACCGGCCCACGGCGTTCTGCTGGTAAACCGGCGCGATCATCAGGCTTTCCCCCACCATCAGCTGGTCCTCCACATGCGCCGCGGCCTCATCCTCCGGCCACACAAACGCCGGCGGGAGGAACAGCATATCGCCGCGCAGCGCCGCTTTCATATATTCGCTGTACAGATAGGGCAGCAGCGCGTACCGCAGACCGATGATCCTGCGGAATTTCTCGGTCTCCCCGAACTGATAAAATTCCTGCTCTCTGGTTCCCATGGCGGAATGATTGCGCATGAGCGGCGTAAAAATGCCGAGCTCCAGCCAGCGCAGCATCAGATCCTCCGTGCAGTTGGAACCGAAACCGCCCAGATCCGCGCCTGTGTAGAGGAATCCGCACATATTTAACGACGGAAGCATCTGCAGATTCAGCAGAAGGTGGGACCACCAGGACTGATTGTCCCCCATCCAGATGCCGCCGTACCGGTGCATTCCCACGCAGGACGAACGGGAAAACATCAGGATCCGCTTCTCCGGCGACAGCCGCTCGAAGGCCTCTCCCGCCGCGCGGGTCACATTGCAGCCGTACAGATTGTGCACCCGGTCATGCCGGACCATTTTCCCGCCGATCCTGTGATAAAATGATTGGTAATCCTCCGGACGGTTGGCGATGCCCAGTGCCGTATCCTTCAGGTCGAAAAAGCCCCAGATATCGATGTCGTCTATCGGGAAATGCTTCAGCTTCTCAAAGGCTTCCTCCAGATGCCGCTGGCTGTAAAACAGCGCCGGCTCGTTCATATCGTTCCAGAACCCCTCAATGCCCGCGTCCAGAAGCACCTTGTACCAGCCGCCGAACCATTTCCGGGCCTCGGGGTTCAGCACATCGGGAAAATGGACCCGCCCCGGCCAGACTCCGCCGACAAAATCGGTGCCGTCCTCATTTTTACAGAAATACCCGTACTTCACGCCTTCCTCGTAGACCGGATACCCCTCCTCGATCTTCACGCCGGCGTCGATGATGGGCACCAGATGAATGTGCCGGGCCTTCATTTCCTCCACAAACTGCGGGAAGTCCGGAAACCGCTCCTCATCGACCGTGAAATCCTTAAACCGCTCCATGTAATCGATGTCCATATAGACGCTGTCCAGCGGCACGCCCTTCTCACGGTGTTCGCGCACCACCCTGCGCACATCGTCGGCGCATTTGTAGCCCCAGCGGCTCTGTCCGTAGCCGAACGCCCACTTCGGGGGAACGTAGCTCCGGCCGATGAGGGTGCGAAACTCCCGCACCATGCCCGTCAGACTGTCATTTTCGAACACATAAAGATTGAATCCGCCCTCATCCACGGTGATCACCAGTTCATTCCGGTTCAGGTAGCCGCAGTCGAAGGTCATCTTCTGACCGCCGTCGATGAACAGTCCGAAACGGCCGCGTCCGTCTTTGGGCTCTACGATCAGGAAATTATGGGCGCCGTAGAGGGAACGTTTCTCTTCCGTGTGGCTGGAATCGTCGGAGCAGTTGGACTCATAAATCCATCCGCGCTTATTGATGCCCCGCATGTTCTCGCCGAGACCGTAGATCCTGTCGCCCTCTGACAGACTGCAGGCAAAGACCCACGCGGCAGCATGGCCCGTACCGATCGCGCCGGCAGCGCGCGCCGCGGCCTGGGCTTCAGCGTCCTCCGCCGCCCCGGCATTTTCCGCCGTGGAAGCTTCTGCAGACCGGCTCCCGGCTGCCTCCGCCGCGGAAGCTTCTGCAGACCGGCTCCCGGCCGCCTCCGCCGCGGAAG
>CANQUA010000042.1 GCA_947626915.1 uncultured Lachnospiraceae bacterium | reverse complement strand
CCGCTTCGTGTCCTCCTCGCCCATGAACACCACGCATTCCATGCCCATCAGGGCCGCGGCCGTGGCGGTCGCCACGCCGTGCTGGCCCGCGCCGGTCTCGGCGATCAGCCGGGTCTTGCCCATTTTTTTCGCCAGCAGCGCCTGCCCCAGCACGTTGTTGATCTTGTGGGCGCCGGTGTGGTTTAAGTCCTCCCGCTTTAAATAAATCTTCGCGCCGCCCAGATCGTTTGTCATCTTCTCCGCGAAATAGAGGCGGGACGGGCGGCCGGCGTATTCGTTAAACAGCTCCGTCAGCTCCCGGTTGAACTCCGGGTCGTCTTTATAATGGTTGTAGGCGGCCTCCAGCTCGATCACCGCGTTCATCAGCGTTTCCGGGATGTACTGGCCGCCGTGGATGCCAAAGCGTCCGTTTGGATTGGTCATATGATAAATTCCTTCTTTCTGCCGTGCATCCGGCTGCTTCTTTTCTGTACGCAAACCGGTTCCTGCGCGTTTCTGTACGCAGCCGGTTTCTTAGAACCGGACTGTGTGTAAATTTTGTTTTTACTTGATTCTATTTCATAAAAAATGCTCCGCCGGGCGGCGCCCATGATCTGTCGGAAGGAACAGCGGTTGAGCAGAGTTTTCTGCCTGCCGGATTAATATGAAGGTCACTCCGCATTACCCGCCTACTGAACGAATGTGACGGCTGCTCTGCAATTTTCCGACTAACGGCCTAACTTGACAGTCCTTCTGTAATTTTCCGACTGCCAGGCTAATATAACGGTCACGCTGCATTTCCCGCCTGCCGGACTAAAGTAACTGCCGCTCTGCAATTTCCCGCCTTTCGGCCTAACTTGACAGTCCTTCTGCCATCCTCGCCTCCCGGACAAACGCGGCAATTTTCTCCCTGTCTTTCCGCCCGTCCGTCTCGATCCCGGAACTGACGTCGACGGCATAGGGGTGCAGCTGCTCCACCGCCGGCCGGACATTCTCCGGGGTCAGGCCTCCCGCCAGGAAAAACGGCCTGCGCAGCAGCGTCCCCACCAGCTTCCAGTCAAACACATGGCCTGTGCCCCCGATGCCCGAATCCAGCAGAATATAATCGGCGCTGCACCGGTTCGCCCGCTCTATATCCTCCTCCGTATCGACCCGGAACGCTTTGATCAGCGGCCGGTCTGTCAGCTCGCGCAGTTTCCGGATATACGCCTCGTCTTCACGCCCGTGCAGCTGGGCCATCTCGATAAGCCCCTGTCCCAGCAATTCCGCCACCCGCTCCGGCCGCTCGTCGATGAACACGCCGACAGCCGTGATCCGCGGATCCAGACGCCGTTTCAGCGCCTCCGCCCGCTCCGGCGCAATGTATCGGCGGCGGGACGGCACGAAGATGAAACCAATGTATTCCGGCAGCAGTTCGTTGACCGCCTCCACGTCCGCTTCACTGGACAATCCGCACAATTTGATCTTCGTCATGGTCCGATCCCCTTTTCCCGCGCGATCCCGTTCGGATCTGCACGATTTTTCTTATCTTCCAACGCCGCTTCCCGGAAGACAAAAAAGAAAACGGTCCGTCAAATTAAGCGTGTGATGATTTTTCTTATGCTCAAACATCGCTTTCCGAAAAACGGAAGCCGCTTTCCTTCCTCTCTGTACCTTTCTTACTTCCAATGTTATGTCCCTGCTGCCGGCATAACGAAGACCTGCCGCCGCGGCTTTCGAACGGACCATCCTCGAACAATCTACCCTCAAACAGCCAAATTCCGCCTGTCCTCCTCAAATAGCCATTATCCTCGAATGATCCTTCCTCCGCACGCCAGTAAAGCGCAGCTTCCTCGCGCCGCTCGGTCCACCACGGCCCCATGCTAACATTCCTCCGCACGCCAATAAAACACAGTGCGGCTCTCCATGTGCCCGCGTTTTCCTCCGAAACACCACCCAATACACGGTGCGGTTCTTCCCGCCGCTTCCATACCGCTGTCTGCAGGTCCATTTTCCGGTACTGCGGCAATTCCGTATCGCAGTATTTCCGTGTCGTAGATGCTCAATATCCCCGCAGCTCCGCCAGCCGGGCTTTCTTGTCCGCGGCCCGCATCAGCGTCTCGCCGACCAGCACCGCATCCGCCCCGATCTCCCGCAGACGCCGCACATCCTCCGGCCCGCGGACGCCGCTCTCCGAGACGAAGATCCTTTCCGGCGGGACCAGCGCCCGCAGCCTGCGGCTGTTTTCCGTATCCACGGTGAAATCCCTGAGATTGCGGTTATTGACGCCGATGATCTGCGCTCCCAGACGAACCGCCGTCTCCGTCTCCTTTTCATCATGAGCCTCCACCAGTGCCGACAACCCCAGATCGTCACAGACGGCCAGATATTCCCTGATCCGCGCCGGGTCCAGAATCGAAACGATCAGAAGCACCGCGGAAGCGCCCAAAAGCTTCGCCTCGTAGATCATATACTCGTCCACGGTAAAATCTTTCCGCAGGCACGGGACAGACACCTCCGCTGCGATCTCCCGCAGATACGCATCGCTCCCCAAAAACCATTTCGGCTCCGTCAGAACGGAAATGGCGTCGGCCCCCGCCGCTTCATATTCTTTCGCAATCTGCCGGTACGGGAAGTCCGGCGCGATCAAGCCTTTAGAGGGGGAGGCTTTCTTGCACTCGCAGATGAACGCCAGCTCCCCTTGCTTTTTCAGGGCTTTCTCAAACGCGAAGTTTCCCTTTTCCTGCGCCTCCGCCTGCCGCCGGATCTCCGCGAGGGGGAATCGTTTTTTCGCCTGCCGCGTTCTCTCTCCGGCATAATCCGCCAGTTGATCTAAGATCGTCATACTGCCTGCCTCCCTGTTTGTACTCTGACGCAAAATTCCCCGCGGCGCGCCTGCCCGCTCTGTCTTCTAATCTTCCGGTCCAGTCCCCTGCGCAGCCGGTCTCCCGCCGCACTCAAAAGCGCCGCTTCCCTGCGCTGTCCGGATTCTGCTCCCCGCACGGTCCGGGTTCCGTTCCCTGCGCTGTCAGGATTCTGCTCCCCGCACGGTCCGGGTTCCGTTCCACGCACGGTCCGGATTCCGTTCCCCGCACGATCCGGGTTCCGTTCCCTGCACCGTCCAAAGTCCATTTCCCGCCGCGCCCTCACGAGTCCCACGCTATTCTTTCCGGCCTGCGCCGCGGTTCTCCGGAAAAACCGCCTAATTTTCCGGCCGGTTGCTCACTTCGATCAGCTTCTCCAGCGTCTCCAGCGCCTTTCCGGAATCGATCAGCTCCGCCGCCAGCTTCACGCCGCCGGCCATGCTCTCCGCCTTGCCGCCCAGATAGAGGGCCGCGCCCGCGTTCATCAGGACGGCGTTCCGCTTCGGCCCCTGCTCTCCGGCCAGGATCGCCCGGGTGATCGCCGCGTTCTCCTGCGGCGTACCGCCCACCAGGTCCGCCTTGGCGCACCGCTCGAATCCGAAATCCTCCGGTTTGATCACATAAGACTTGAACCACCCGTCCTTGAACTCGCAGACCGTGGTCGGGGAACTTAAGGAAATCTCATCCAGCTTATCCTGGCCGTAGACCACCATGCCCCGCTTCACGCCCAGGCTGATCAGCACCTGCGCCAACGGCTCCACCAGATACTCGTCGTAAACGCCCAGCAGCTGGATCTTCGGGCTGCCCGGATTCGTCAGCGGCCCCAGGATATTGAATACGGTGCGGAAGCCCAGTTCCTTGCGGATGGCGCCCACGTATTTCATGGAGGTATGATATTTCTGTGCGAAGAAGAAGCACATTCCGGCCTCATTTAACAGCTCGACGCAGCGCGCCGGGCTCTGATTAATGTTGACGCCCAGCGCTTCCAGACAGTCTGCGGTCCCGCACTGGGAAGACGCGGCCCGGTTGCCGTGCTTGGCCACTTTCATGCCGCCCGCCGCGGCCACCAGCGCCGAAGTCGTAGAAATATTGAAGCTGTGGGCGTTGTCGCCGCCGGTGCCGACGATCTCGAACAGTTCCATGTCCGTCTCCACCTTCGTCGCGTGGTCCCGCATGGCCGCCGCGCAGCCCGCGATCTCATCCGTGGTCTCCGCCCGCGCGCTCTTGGTGGACAGCGCCGCCAGGAACGCCGCGTTCTGAGTGGGCGTGGTCTCGCCGCTCATGATCTCATTCATGACGGCGTAGGCCTCATCGTAACTTAAATCCTGCTTGTTCACAATCTCTACAATCGCTTCTTTAATCATGGTGTTTTCGTCTCCTTTTTCTTTATTTGTATTCCCATTGTCTGCTGAAAAACGTTCACGGGCAGAGAGCGTACGTTTTTTCAAATTCGTCCCTTGCCACAAAATTGAAATCAATATTCCGGATTTCTCCGGCGCTGTCCTTCTCAACCGAATAGAAAACAATGACCGCATCCCGGGCCGCAGACAAATTCGCTCCCCACAGCTCCGCATTATAAAACCGTTCCGGATCATCCGCATGGATAAACAGCTTCCCCTTTTGCAGTAAATACTCAATCTCCGGACACATCGGTTCGGAGATTGTCCATGCGTCCAGCGGTTTGGAAATCTGCTCATATCGGTCTCCGCCAACCGGCCTGTGGTTCGCGCAGAAAAATTCGCGGCCGTTCGGATAAGGGAACCCGTTGGAATCTATTTTGATATAATCGCCTCTACGGGCGATCTCGCCTTTCCCATTCACAGCTTCGCAGGAAAATACCTCGTAATGGTCTTCCGAAATCTGCCGGATCTTTCCCTGTTCCATAAGCGTATCCAACATTTCACTTGCATCGCCCAGCCGCCAGGCATTGACCGGCCGGCCGGACCGTTTTATGACTCGGATCAATTCCCGGCAGCCCCCTTATACCGGATAAAGTTCTCCAGCATCCGCTTCCCGTCCGGCGTCATGATGGATTCCGGATGGAATTGGACGCCGAAGATCGGATATTCCCGGTGCTGCACCGCCATCACTTCGCCGCCTGCCGTATTCCCGCAGACCGGCTCCGTCTGACCGCCTGCCGCGTTCCCGCAGGCCGGCTCCGTCTGACCGTTTGCCGCATCCCCGCAAACCGGCTTCGTCCGGCCGCCGTCCGCCGCCCCCTGGCACTCCGGCACCGTCACCGCCGTCACTTTCAGACAGTCCGGCATCGTCGCCGGATCCGCCGCCAGCGAATGGTACCGGGCCACCGGCGCCGTCTTCGGGCAGCCCGCAAACAGCGGACAATCCGGATCAAACCGCACCTCCGACTGTTTCCCGTGCATCAGCTTCCGCGCATAAGTAATCGTCGCTCCAAACGCCGCGCAGATGGCCTGGTGCCCCAGGCAGACCCCCAGGATTGGGATCTCCTTTCCCAGCTCCGCCGCTACCCGGCAGATCACGCCCGCATCCTCCGGCCGCCCCGGCCCCGGCGACAGCACGATACGGTCCGGCGACAGTGCGCGGATCTCCTCCACCGTCATCTCGTCGTTGCGGATCACCCGGATGTCCGGCTCGATCCCGCCGATCAGCTGATACAGATTGTAAGAGAAGCTATCATAATTATCAATTAAGAGAATCATATTTATGGTTCGTCTCCCTTTCTGTTTTCTCCATGTACTTTTCACAGTGCCCTGCTGCTTTGGTGCCCGATATCTGGATCTATTTTTGAACCTTTCTCATTCAGCCGCGGCATGGTTCATTTTTCTCTGTCAGACCCGACCGCGATGCCAGCCGCTTTTTCTCCAGCCGTAACCGGACTGCACCATATCTTCCCTGATCGCGCCGCGCCAGCGGTTCCGCTCTCCCCTCATTCATCTTCAGGGTTTTTTCCGCAGTTTGCGTCTTTGCCCGCGCGGCAACTTTCATTCCACATCCGCTTTCAGCGCGTTCACCACGGCCTTGGCCTTATTGATGCACTCCTCGAACTCTTTCTCCGGCACCGAATCCGCCACGATGCCCGCGCCGCTGCGCACAAACACCTTGCCGTTCTTCTTGTAGGCGATGCGGATCGCGATGCAGGTATCCATGTTCCCGGTGAAATCAATATACCCGATAGCCCCGCCGTAAATGCCGCGCTTATTGTTTTCCAGCTCTCCGATCAGCTGGCAGGCGCGGATCTTCGGCGCGCCGGACAAGGTTCCCGCGGGCAGCACCGCGCCGATCGCGTCCAGGGCGTCGTACCCCTCGCGGAGCTCACCCCGCACGGTAGAACCGATGTGCATGACGTGGGAGTAACGCTCGATGGAATGGAATTTCTCCACACGGACGCTGCCGAACCGGCTGATCCTGCCCAGGTCGTTGCGCCCCAGATCCACCAGCATATTGTGCTCGGCCAGCTCTTTCTCATCCGCCAGAAGCTCCCGCTCCAGCGCCAGGTCCTCTTCCTCCGTCTTTCCGCGGGGACGGGTGCCCGCCAGCGGGAACGTGTGCAGCACGCCGTTCTCCAGCTTCACCAGCGTCTCCGGCGACGCGCCCGCCACCTCCACATCGGTTCCCGACAAATAAAACATGTACGGCGATGGATTCAGCGTCCGCAGCACGCGGTACGTATTTAAGAGACTCCCCTCGAACGGCGCGCTGAGACGGTTGGACAGCACGATCTGGAAAATATCTCCCTCCCGGATATAGCGCTTCGCTTTTTCCACCATCGCGCAGTAGGTCTCCCGGTCAAAGAGCGGCGCGACCTCGCCCAGCAGCCGTCCGCCGGGCTCCCGCTTCTTCTCCCCGTGCCACAGAAGCTCCGCCATCTGCTTCAGTTCCATGACCGCTTTATTGTAGCCGGTCTCCGGCTCCGCCAGCGGCATATTGGCGATCAGAATGATCTTCTGGCGGAAATGATCGAACGCGATGACCCGGTCGAACAGCATCAGGTCCACATCCTTGAACGCTTCTTCATCCCGCACCTCCGTCCGCACCGCGGGCTCGCGGTAGCCCAGATAATCATAGGAAAAATATCCCACCAGCCCTCCGGTAAACGGCGGCAGGTACGGAAACCTGGGGCTTTTATAATCCGCCAGGATCTGCCGCAGGTACGCGGCGGGATCGTCCGTGCGGAACCGGATATTCCCGGTCTTCATCTCTCCGTTCATGCAGGTGATCTCCAGCTTCGGATCGTACCCCAAAAACGTGTACCGGCCCCATTTCTCTTTTTCAGCCACTGACTCCAGCATATAACAGTGGGTGGATACATTTTTCAGCACCCGCATCGCCTCGATCGGCGTGCAGATGTCCGACAGGATCTCGCAGCTGACCGGGAGCACCTGGTATTCTCCGGACGCCGCGATTCTGCGGACCTCCTGTAAGGATGGGGAAATGTTCATGTGTGCGTGCCTCCTTTTTTCTGTTCTGTGAGGGGATCCGCGACGGTTCGCCCCGAAAGTATCCTTCGACTGAATTACCTTCATTTTGTTTCAGGAACCCCGCTTCTTCCGCGACAGCACCTCGAAAACGCTTCGCGTTTCCTCGGTCGCGGGCATTGTTCCAATGCCCGCTCTGCCGTGAGCTGATGCCGCTTCCGCAAGCGGAGCCTGCGGCCCTCGTCTCACGGCGCTGCCGCTGCAACCATTTGCCGTCACGCAAAAAATCCCCGACAGAACGACTCTCATTCTGTCAGGGACGAATAAACTCTATCCGCGGTGCCACCCTGAATTCACGGTCCTGAACCGTGCGCTTAGCGGGATACCCTCATATCCCCGGCAACTGACGTATGCCCCACGTTGCAGAATACTCTGCGCCTCCGCGCATTTGACTGCACCCTCCGCGGTCCATTTGACGGTTTGTTTCTCACCTGGCTCTCAGCATCGCAGGCTCTCTGTAAAGGCATCGCCGCCGTTATCTCCGCTTCAACGGTTTCTCTTCTTAAATTAACAAAATCTTAGCACAGGTTCCGCCTGGTGTCAACCGGAAATTGCAAAAGGCGCTTCTTCCGTTTTGACCAGTTTCCGCTTTATTATTTTAAAGTTATAATTAATATAAGGTATAATTACACAAAACTTTTCAAAATAATCTGTGTGTTTTTCACAAATTTTTATAGTACATCTGGTTTTTATTGCATCAATTTGTAAAATATGCTACAATTAAAATCATCCGGATTAATTATTTATATGAATTAATCCGGCAGTCGCCTGTAAATCCATCAAAAAAGGAGGAACACATGAAAAAACAATGGTATTGCCTCATGCTGTCAGCATCGCTGGTCCTGTCCGGCCTGCTGCCCAAAGCGGCGATCACGGCCCATGCCGCCGAATCGGACACGGCGGCGCAGGTGTTTGACGGAACCCAATGGACGGTCACGGAGGAGGGCAAGGCTCTGGAGCTTCAGCTGGACGGCCAGACCCGGATCAACCGGATCCGGATCAACGAGAGCTCATCCGGCGCGGAAAAAGGAAGCGTTCAAAAATTTCATATTGAAATAAAAGACGGAGACGCCTGGAAAGAGGTTTACGACAACGATTACATCCTGACCAACCGCAGCTGCATCCTCCCGCAGGATGTGACGACGGACGCCGTGCGGCTGGTGATCGACGCCATGGACCCGGGAACCGTGACCATTGACAAATTCGAGGCGGATTATCAGTCAAGCACCGGCGACAGCGATTTTATGAATGTCGGCTACGTCAGCAACCAATGGTACGACATCGGCAACGCGGTCAACCGGCCGATCCCGCAGCAGCTGGACAGCCTGACGGATATTATCATGATCGGCAGCTTCACCTTCGATAAAGACGGCAAATTCCTCGTGATCGATCAGGATCCGGGGCCCAAGACCGTAGGCTCTTACGCGCCGGATTCCGAAGAAGCTTCCGCGCTGATGGAGACCTGGCTTCAGAAGATGAGCTATTTCAGCAAAAACGTCGCCGCCGGCAAGACCAATATCTGGATCTCTTTCCAGGGCTTCAAGGCCTCCGGCAAAGGGGCCGCCAGCAACGACGACGGGACATTCTCCAGCGTTTTCATGGATGAAACGGTCGCTCAGGCTTTCGCGGAGTCCGTCGCCAAATTCGCGCTGGAGCACGGCGTCTGCGGCGTGGACATCGACTGGGAATACCCCAATGAGGCCGCTTCCCACGGCGGAAACAACGAGGACTGCATGAAAGCGTTCCGCACCCTGCTCCATCAGCTGAGCGAGGTTCTCCACAAGAACGGACTCAAGCTTTCCTGCACGCTTGCGCCGGGTTACAAGGACAATCTGACCAGCGAGGAATACAAGGCCATCGATTATCTGAGCTGGATGCTGTATACCAATACGAAAAACGCGGAGTACGGAACCAATGTGAACGCGCAGATCCCCTACGCGAAAATGGCCGACCTGGTGGATTTCGCCATTGAAAAAGGCTGCGACCCGTCGAAGATCTGGGTAGGAATGCCTCTGTTCGGCAACAACCAGGGCAACGGCGGCGCTCAGCAGTATTTTAACCTTTACGTCACCTATCTGGCCGAAAACGGCGCGACGACGGTGCCGAAAGGTCTGAATACCATTTCGTTCAACGGCAAGGATTCCTACTATAACGGCATCTATCTGCTTCAGGACAAGGTCGCTTACGCCGCCGAAAAAGGCTGCGCGGGCATCATGACCTGGTGGGTCGCCCAGGATATTCATGTATTCGACGACGGAGAGACCATGGACTATACCGTAAACGGCGCGACCGCCGTCATGCGCGGCGAAGACTCTCTGTCCCGCGCCGTCTATGAGGCGGTGAAGCGCTTTACCGGCGTCGATCCGATTCCCGCGAAAGAACCGTACACGGAAGCGGCGCTGAGGGCGGAAGCCGGGCTGCTCCCGAACATGAAAGGAAACAATAACCCCGTGGACCGGAAAGTCTTCGAAGACAAAGCCGCCCAGATCCTTGCGGGCATCAACGAACTCGCCGGAAAGAACGTTTCCGTTCCGGAAGACATTACCAGCGAACTGTCGTCCAAACTCGGGCAGGCCTTCGGGACCACGACGGGAATGTGGCGCAAAGACGCGGCAGGCTCCTGGTTCGCCTATGTGAAGGGCGGCTATCCGGCCGGACAATGGGAATCGATCAGCGGCAAGTGGTATTATTTCAATCCGGACGGCTACAGACTCACCGGCTGGCAGACGATCAATGGAACATGGTATCATCTGGACGCCAACGGCGCGATGGATACGGGATGGTATCTGGATCCCGCCGATGGCAAATGGTATTATCTCGGCGAGGACGGCGCGATGGTCACAGGCTGGACGCAGGTGGACGGCAAATGGTATTATCTGAATGAAGCGGCCGCTTCCTCCTATGTATACGACGCGGCATCCGGTTCGTGGGTCTACGCAGACACAGGCGCAAGGCCTTACGGCTCCATGTATGCGGATGAAACAACGCCGGATCATTGTCAGGTAGACGCAAGCGGCGCGTGGATCGAGCCGTAACGGCACCGGTTCCACAGGGAAACAAAGGAGCTGCCGCAAACTATGGTTTGTGCGAAACGGGCCATATAAAAAGTTAAAAACAGCGGGGGAAAACATGAATCATTCGTGCTTTCTCCCGCCTTTTTTTGCATCCTTCTGTTTTTCAACAGCCCTCTGTTCTTTCCTGTTTTTCCGAAACGACGCAATGGTTGGACTTAGGACTCCGCCCGGCTTTCATGACCCGGGGCCGCAGCCGCGGCGCGCCGCCTCATTCTTCTCCTCGCTTTTTACCGCAGCTTCTTAGTCGCAAACGCCATGACGACGCAGACGACTGCCGCTATGAAATAAATGAAAAATCCGATCCCTAATTTCGCTTCGACCTCTCCCGCGATCAGCAGGATCCCGAACCACGCGAACAGCAGGGGGAGGATTCCGACCAGCGAAAGCTTCGGATGGTTCAGCAGGAAACACACGGCAAGCCACAGAAGGGAACACAAAATCACGGCCGGCAGCCCCATAAAATACTCAGGCTCCTCGAGGTAGGCCCCCATAAGCGACGTGCTCAGTTCTCCCCTGGACAGCCACGGCAGAAACAGACTGACCAAAGCCAAAACGACTGCGACAAGAGCGATCCTGACCGTCGGACGGCCAAACGAACGTTTCATTTTGTTTAACATTTTTAAACTCCTCCTTTAGAAAATGTAAAAGCAGACTAATCCACAACCACTTCGATGCCGTTCGGCAGATCGGAAGATCGCACCGAATCCGCCCATTTCTCGGGAATATGCACCCGTTTCAGATAGATCGGATTTTCAAACACCGTGCTGATCAAGTACAGCATATCCGCCTTCTCCGAGACGACGAAATCCTCTCCGGGATGCGCGTTGGGATATTTGAGCAGATAGGTTCCGCTGCTTCCGACATAATACAGGATCCCGTCCTCCGAGAAGAAATCCGGATTGCCTTCGGGGACGTTGATCTCTTCCAGTTTATCCTGCCCCTTAAAATGATCCGTTTTCCAGACCAGATCGTTCAGCTTCGCGGATAACGTGATGCTTCTAAGCTTGGATTCTCCCGAATAGTCGTCAAACTCGTGCTGGCCAAGATAGGTCCAGCTGTCGGAGCAGACAACCTCTTCAACGGCCGAATTTAAGAACGCGTTTTCCCCGTTCTTCGCATGGGCGTTTTCCACCCGTTTTAACGCGGTATTGTTCGCAAAGCACGCTTCGGCAAGAAGCGTCTGGTCAGGCTGGGAGAAGACCTCCCCTTCCTTCATCGGCGGATAGCATAACAGGAGTTTGTCGCCCCCGCTGAGATTCGCGTACAGGATCCCGTCTTCCACAAAATAGACCGGGTTCCCGTCCGCTACTTCGATCGTACTTAAATAGGGCAGTTCGGCAAATGGGTTCGAATTGCTGGAGTTGACCTCCGTACAGGTCGACGGAAGCTTAATGCTTTCAATCGGAGAATTCTCTGCCGACTCGCAGCTGATAAACGGAATGCTGGTATAGCCTTCGTCAATGACGATCCCGCGTACATGAGCCTTTTCCACGATCGTAAAGCCGTTCAGCTGCACGGGCAGACCCTCGATGGTGCCCGGGATGACGATCACCTCATCTTTTCCCTGATAACCTCTCAGCGCGACATAACTGTTGAATTTGTCGTAAATAAAATCCTTGTCGGCCGGCAGCTCCGCGTCTTCCATGGAAACGGGGTCTTCCGCTTTCGTTTTTTTCTCAGGCGCATCCGTCTCAGCCGCCGTCGTTTTGGACGCCCCCGAAGCGGCCCCGGTCGTTTCCTTTGGCTGTCCCGCCTGCTTCCCTCCGCAGGCGGAAAGGCCGACGGCCATGCCGAGGGCCAGCATAACTGCTGTGATTCTTCTCATACTGTGTACTCCTTTCGTTTCTTTTTCAACCGCTTATTCCCATTCCAGGACCGGGAACCCGTCCGCTCCCTCTTTCCAGGCAGAGAGTTCGTACTCGAAGCCGGTTTTCGCAAGACGACTCATCAGCGATTCGGATACGCCCTCCGGGAAGCCGTTAAGCGCCGCCGGCATAAAGCCCAGCACGCTTCTCTTTCCCGTCCTGTTCTTCATATTCGTTCCTCCTCGTCCGGTCCGTCTTAACAGAAGTCCCCCGGGGACTTTCTGCGCTCTTCTACTTTATTAACGCAAAAAAGCTTCCGCCGCAATAAAATTTATTTTAACAATCCGGGATTTTCCGGAAAAACAGCGGCGGGCAGGGACACTTTACAGCAGCCCGCCCGCCTTTTTCTGCAGCCGTTTGATCCAGTCGGTCTGAAACGGATATTTTTCCCGCAGCCGGTCCGCCACCCAGACATACTGCTCGCAGGCCCCGCTCATCTGTCCGGAAGCGGCCAGCACATCTCCCAACTGTTCCCGGCAGCTCAGCGCGTCCTTGATCGTTTCTCCGTGATAGCGGATCATTGTCTCCAGGTCCTGCCGGGCCAGCGCAAGCGCCTGTTCCCACCGTTCATGGACCATATAAAGCCTGACCTGGAACATATTCAGTTCCACCCGGCTCAGTTCATCCAGGGGGAACAAGGAATACGCAGTATCCAGCGCCTGCTGCGCCTCATCGAACCGTCCCTGCCCGAAATACAGCCGGGCCCTCCGCAAATATACATACTGCCATCTCGACCGCCGCAGCTTCCAGAGATCCGGATGCGCGGTTTCCGCACAGCAGCGAAACGCTTCCATCGCGCTCATCGCCTCATCCACATATCGGTGCCCCCCCGTATAATCCCCGTCGTATTCCAGCAGCCGCGCCATTTTCTCGCAGGCTTCCGCGCGGTTTAAGTACACGTCCGCCCGCAGCGGCTTCACCTCCCGGTAAAGCCGGCAGGACAGCTCGTACCATTCGCGGCTTTCCGAAAAACGCATCTGATTGTGGTAAACGGCCGCCACCCGCAGCGCCATGTACGCGCAGGCCTGATGGGACTCGCCGTAATAACCGCGGACCACCTCATACGTTTTCCGCATCAGGCGTTCCGCGTCGCTGAAACATTCCCAGATCATCAGGGCCGTCGCCAGCCCCTCATAGATCGAATAATACCATGCGGTCGGCTCCGGCAGCCGTTTCAGAAGGAAAAACGATTCGTCCGCCAGCCACAGATCTTCCTCTCTCGGCCGGAACCACGTAAAGCGTATATAAAAGCTGAATGCCTGCAAAAACGCCGCGCAGCGGTTCAGATCGGGTTTCCACATGATCCGCACCGCCTCGTCGATAACCGGATGCAGCGACAGGAAGCTCCGCCCCCCCCGCGCCGATCCGGGCCTGAACGAGCGATTCGTTTTTCAGTCTCTCAAGACTCTCCCGGTCCGAGCCGGTACAGGCGAGAAACACCTGTTCCGGAATCCCGGAAAGCGACACAAAGGTCAGCTCGCACAATGCCTGCCGGTCTGTTTTTTTCAGCCGGAAATTGGACAGTATGGACCTGGCCATCTGCTGGCCGGTCCATGACTGGCGGGGATTGCACAGCGCCAGTTTCATTTTCAGCGTGTGGCCCAGTACGGAATCGCGGTAGGCCATCGCGGCCTCCCATTCCGGCCCGTCAGGGGCCTCTCCCGTATACAGACGGTAAAATTCCTTCCACTCCTCCTCGCCGGACAAGCTTCCTATTTCCAGGACGCACCGCCCCTGCCCGGACAGTGCGTTCCGGCTCAGACGCGTCGTGATCAGCTTATGGCACGGCAAGTTTTCCAGCAGCTCCAGCCAGGGATCGCTGATGCGGCTGCAGTTGTCCAGGATCAGCAGGATCCGCTCCGAGGCGGCGATTTCCGCCAGTTTTTCATATTTTTCCCGGGCGTATTGTTTCCGGGAAGAATACCTGCTTTCCGTGTAGGACAAATTGGATATACTGATCTGGCCGTCGTCGGCGAAGATCTGCCCGATCCCATGGACGCAGGTCAGAAACAGAATACGGCTGTATTCTCCGGCGTGCTCCCGCGCCCACTCCCGGACCAGGGCGGTCTTGCCGATTCCGCCCATGCCGCAGATAAAAACCGCGCCGTTTCCATTTTCCAGAAGCTCCCCAAGCGCGGCAAGCTCCGCTCTTCGTCCCGCAAAGGGCTCCGGCGGAAAATGCGTATCTCCCGTCAGATGCCAGTGCTTCCGCTCCTCATACAGGGCCCTGGCCTCATCCTGGCGCGCCTGTTCCTGCGCGGCCTGCTCCGCGTCCAGTCCCGGCGGCGTGTCGGCGTATTTCCGCCGCAGCGCCAGCTGCCGCTCTTTCCAGTTCAGATACTCCAGTTCATACTCGATCATATCTTCTTTAAAACCTCGCCATGGTCGTCAAAGACCGAAAACAAAGAAAGCGGTAACCGTCCCGGCCGGAATCCCGCAGATACAAATCCAGCGCGCGGAGTTGTTCCAGCAGCCAGCTTCTGCATTCCAGCGGATCCTTTCCGGAACATTCCGACTCATACAGGCTCAGAATCCCGATCACCAGATCGTCTGCCAGCGCTCCGGCCGGATTCGTATGCCCCTCCGTCAGCGGCAGATATCCCAGCTCCCGGAGCCGTTCGTCCACCAGCCGGCGGTTCAGATAAGGCAGACCCAACAGGAATATATGCCGGAGCATGACGCGCCTGGGAATTTCTCCCTGCAGCCTGCAGATCCGCAGAAACTCCGCTTCATAATTAATGCTGGACATATGATTCTCTATCACGGCGGCTTCGCCGGCTTCGGCCGCCAGCGCCGACGCCTGCAGCGCGTCGATGCAGAACAGATGGCGCGCGAACCCGCTCAGCCGCTCATACGGGATGTCCAGCTGGATCATACGGGCGGGCGGGACGCCGGCGATATATTCCCGCAGCATTTCCTCCATCCGGCCCGTGCGGCGGACGTATTCCGCATCCGACCATTCGCTGTCAGAAAACACCCGGTCGCTTTTTTCCATGACGGTCTGCAGCAGATACAGCGTCTCCGCCTCGTCCAGTCCAAGGGCGCGGGCGAACAAAAGCGCCTCCTCCCTGTCGCGCGGGATATGGCGTCCGGTCCGCCAGTAGCGTATTTTCAGCGCGCCTGCCCGCACCGGAAGTTCTCCGTACATTTTCGTATAGATCAGCCGGTCCAGATCCGCCAGACTGCCGGTTCCCTCCGCCCGGGCCAGGCGGGACGCCCACTCCCGGATGCGCTCTGCCTCCGGCCTCTTCTTCGGTTCCCGCGCGATCACCTCACGGGCTGACGCAATGATCTTCCGCTCCATGATTTCCTCCTGCGGCCAGCTTTTTCATCATCCGTCCCGCCGCCGTTCCGATGCCGATCCCGTTCAGCGTATACAGTCCGAAAAACGTCCCGATCACCGTATTGAAACCGGAACGGGAGATCAGGACAACGGCCAGAACGGTGCGCAGAATCCCCTCCAGGATCCCCCAGAACCACATAAGCCTGTACCGGCCCATGGCCTGCATGGCCGCTCTCCCGATCGCGTAGGCCGCGACCGCCGGAAACGCCAGCGACGTGACATGCAGCCACCGGACCACCAGAACCGATACCTGCTCCGGCACAGGTCCGGCCAGCAGCCGCACGCAGGCCGGCGCCAGCAGCCAGACCGCCGCCAAAAGTCCGGCGCATATGGCCCAGCTTAAGTGCAGGATCTTCTGATAGTATTGCCGCGCCAGCCGGAAATTACCCGCCCCGGCGTTCTGGGCCAGAATCGCGGACACCGCCTGGGGGCAGGCATACACCGGCACCATAAACAGATCCTCCGCCAGAAACGCGTACATATACGCGGTGATACATTCCGGGGCCATCCGGTTCACCTGGCGCTGGAGCATGAACGTGCCGAACAGAATGCTGAGCAGCATGGCGGACTTGGCGAAACCGCAGCGCCACAGTTCCTTCCAGCCGTCCCAAAAGTCCGCCATCCGGGGCCGTCCGCCGAACAGCTCCCGGTGGCGCGCCAGAAGATAGCACAGCATCACCGCCGCCAGAATCAGCCGTCCCGTCATCTGCGAAGCCGGCGCCGACCTCACTCCCAAGCCTGCGGTCCTGGCATATAAGAACGTAAAGATGGGCTGCAGCGCCATTCCCGCCACAGAAATCCCTCCGGCCAGAACCGACTCTCCCAGACCGTAGAGCAGGCCCATAAACAGATTGTAAAAGGCCAGCGCCCCGGAACCGGCAAACAGCCAGACCAGATAGCCCCGCGCCGGTTCCCGAAGCTCCGGCGGGATATCCGCCCAGACGATCAGCGGCCCCACCGCGCATATAAGCGCCATTCCGACCGCCGTCAGGATCCACGCCCCGGCGATTGCCTGCGCGGCCGACAGACGCAGCCGGGCCGGTTCGCTGGCTCCGATCGATCTTGTCACATAAACGCCAAAGCCTGTGGCCGTAGCGCCGATGAGATTGCTGTGAATCAATGGGTAAACCCGGCAGGCGCTGATGGTAACGATCGCCTGCTGCTCCAGCACGCGGCTCATCACCGCCGTATTCATGAGGCCGGAAAGCTGGCTGAACAGCTCCACCAGCATAATCGGCAGCAAAAACGCAGCCAGCTCCTTTCCGCTGTACCGGCGCGTGAAACTTCTCATACTGCATCTCCTCCCTGTCTCAAACAGATTATAACTGCCTTTATCTTACAACCGGCAGGAATCCTCCAAGCCCTGTTTCCGCCAAACCGCAAAAACCAACTTAACTATACATTACCCGAAAATCCCGGATCCGGCAATAAAGTTAATTTTAACAATTTGGTATCGGAGCGGTTTTTCCATTAAATATCTTCTGCTGGAAGATTCTGCCGGACCTGTTTCAGGCAAAAAACAACCTGCATATGCAGCCGTATGATTAAACAGGTTACATATGCAGGTTGTTTCTCTTTTACTCAGCCGCGGCGCGTCTCCGCATCCGGTCAGTCCTCATACAGCTCCCAGGTCCCATCTGAACCGATGGTATAAACCGTGCCGTCCGGCGCGCACTTGTAAAACGGATAAAACGTTCCGCCGGTCCCGTCCGCGGGAGAAATCCTGTATACATTGTTTTCGCTCCAATGGGCATCAAACTGAAGCTCATAACAGTTCCCCTCCGTATCGATCGCGTTGACGACCTGGTCGATTTTGCTCGTGCCGCCCACTTTCACGGCCGCGATATTCTGCCAGGCGGCCAGGTCCTGTTCGACGTGTTCAGCGTCTGCGCCCGCCACCCGCAGCGTACCGTCCGGCTTGAGGCCGACGATCAGCGTACCGGACATGGAAATGTCGTTCAATTCTCCCCAGGAAAGAATCTCATCGGCATACGCGCCCTCCGCCAGCACCGTGCCGTCGGCCAGAATCGCCGCCGCGGTGATCTCCGTCTCGCGGTTCCCGCTGTCACGGTTCGTGAGCACGCGCTTCTGCACCTCGAAGACGGCGGCATTCTCCCAGGAAAAGAATGTCATCTCCTTGTAATCTTCGCTGTCGGCATAGATTTTTCCGTCCGCCGACAGAATGAAAAAGTCGCCCTTTTCCGCGCTCACGCCGGCAAACGGTCCCACAGCGGCCCCGCCCTTCAGGACAGTCTGGTCTTTGTATGTGTCGGGATACTGCTCGTAGTGAGAGATCACCTCGCCGTTCACGTCCGTATAGCCTTCCGGGTTCATTTCGCGCAGCGCCGCGTTGACCTGGCTCGCTTTATACAGCTTGTATACGGCGTCCTGGGTCACGGCGACTGCGGTCTGGTTGACGTTGGTCGTACTGTACGCCCCATCCAGAACGCCGTCCATGATCTTCGCGCCGTGATAATACACCTCGCCGTTTTCCGTCAGGGCAAACATCTCCATCTCGCTGCAGGAATCGATGATCTTTTTGAGTCCCGGCAGCGCGGCGTATTCTTTCGCGAAATCGAGTCCTTGACGATCGGTAATCAATACGGAACCATCCTTCAGCAGGAACAGAGTTCCGGTAGTGAGAGCCGACGCCGCCTCCCGGGCGTCTTTCACCCGCTGAATGGTTTCGGCCGGGCCGGCAGTGCTGCCGGGGTCATCGCCGGAGGTTTGAACGGTGTCATCGTTGGAAGTTTGTTGGGAGCTGCTGCCGGAGGCCTGGGTGGTACCGCTGCCGGTAGTCTCGCCAGTGCCATCGCCGGGAGTTTGTTCGGAACTGCTGCCGGAGGACTGGCTGGAACCGCTGCCGGGGGTTTTTGTCGTTTCGCCTGCGCGGTCAGAGGCTTCGGCGCCGGCCTGTGCATTCCCACTGCCGGATTCACCCTCGCTGCCGGACTGCTTGCCGCCGCACGCGGTAAGAGAAAGCAGCAAACAGAAAACCAGAAGTGCACGCATGATGTTTCTGAATTGATTTTTCATTCCTGTCCCCTTCTTTCTGATTATTCAAAATGGATGACGGCGGTCTCTTCCACGGCCGCATCGGCAGACAACTCCGCCCACCGATCCTCGCCGCCGCCATAATAAACGTCCGTCAGACCCCTGCATTCATAAAACGCCATCATGCCGATATTCGTCACACTGGCCGGAATCGTCACCTCCGTCAGACGGCACTCGTTGAACGCCCTGCGCCCGATGCTGGTCACGCCCTCCGGAATCGTCACGCTTTTTAAGTTCCTGCAGCCGTAAAACGCGAACCCCCCGATGCCGGTCACGCCCTCCGGAACCGTAAAGGAAGATACCGCATTGCCCGCGGGGAACGCGATCAGCGCGGTCCGGTCCTTATTATACAGCACGCCGTCCGCCGCCGAGAAGTTCTCGTTTCCGGCCGCGACAGAAATGGACGTCAGCTGCGGGCAGTACGCAAACGGATTGTCGCCCATTGCAGCGACGCCCGCAGGAACGGTCACTTCTTCCAGACTGCGGCAATAATAAAACGCGCTGCTTCCAATATAGGTCACGCTGTCCGGGATCGTGATCGTCAGGTTTTCGCAATGTTCAAACGCGCTGTCCCCGATGCTGGTCACACTGTCCGGAATGGACACTTCCGTCAGCATTTTACAGGAATAGAACGCGTAGCTCCCGATGCTGGTCACGCCGGGCTCGATCACCACGCTGGTCACCGCCGTATCGCCCTCATACCAGGGCGCGCGCTGACCCGCAATATAACTGTAATTCTCCATACGTCCGCTGCCGCTGATAGTCAGGATACCGTCCTCCAGCGTCCAGCTGATGTCGCCCGGGCCGGAGTCCAGCGCGCCGGCCGGCTCTGTAATGGAAGAGGCGGCGGTTTTTCCTGCTGAAGTTTCTTCCTCAGAGTTTTCTCCCGCTGTGATTTTTTCCCCGGCGCTTTCTCCCGGGGCAGTTTTGCCCCCGCCGCTTTCCTTCGCTGTGACTTCTCCCACGGTACTCTCTTCCGCGGCGGGGTGTTTCTCAGACGTACCCGCCCCATTTTCCCGTCCGCTGCAGGCAGCGAGCAGAAAAAGCACGCACGCCGTCTGTAAAACCAATAAAATACATTTCCTTTTTTTCATTTTCATTTTGATCATTCTCCTGTCGAAACCTTCTTCTCTCTCCTTTCCTCTCCCGAACTGATCCGCACATCCGAAGTCCGGGGCCGCTTTTCCTCCTGCCGTCCCCGTCATGACCCGCAGCGGCCGCCCGTCTCATTCCAGGTCCGCGAAAAGTGCGTATGCACCACCTGTATGCAGAACTCTCTCAGCCGGAATTCATCAATGCGGTCAATCCGCGAAAAGTGCGTATGCACCGGTACGCAGCGCTCCCGCATCGCACCGTCTCCCCGGCAGATCATACGGACTGAATCCATCCATACATTAACCGAATTTTTCCGATCCGGCAATAAAGCTGATTTTAACAATCCAAAATCCGGATCATTTTCGCATCAAAATTTTTCCGCCAAACCGGCTTCCTTCAAAATTTTCTTCAAAATAACCTGTTTGCGCAGCCTAAAAAAATAAACCTGCACACCGTTTACACAACCCATGTGTTTCCGGTACGTGCAGGTTTATTTTCTTTTCCTTGCTATCCAGAGCCACGCTCCGCAACAGCCACCGCCAGCCACAACCGTTCCCCGCGGCCTCCATTATACCGGCAGCCACCCCATCATCTGCCCGAACCAGTACGCCGCTCCCAGCAGCCAGCTGGACAGGATCCCGAACAGGATCACCGGCCCGGCGATCGTAAAAATTTTCACGCCGACGCCGTAGACCTGGCCCTCCGCCTGGTACTCGATGGCCGGGGCCACGACCGAATTGGCGAAACCCGTGATCGGCACCAGCGCGCCCGCGCCGCCCCATTTGACGATCTTCGGGTAGAGATTCAGCCCCGTCAGCAGGACGCTGCCCAGGATCAGCGCCAGCAGGTTCCAGGACGCCGCCGTCTGCTGGTCCATGCCGTAAAATGACTGCAGCCAGCCGGTAACGGCCTGGCCGATGGTACAGATGATCCCGCCGGTCAGGAAAGCCCGCAGAATATTTTTCCACAGGGGATTGGCCGGCGTGATCTGCTTCACATACTCGTTGTAGGACTGTTTATTGATTTCCATTCTCATTCTCTCCTGTCTTTTTCATGTTTTTCTCGCTCCATCCATTCCCTGGCAGCGCACATATCGCCCGCCGCTCCGCCTGCCGGGATCTTCCCTTATCATGACCCCATTCCCCGGAAAAAATACAAAAGCGCGCCGCTGCATTTGCCCAGCGCGATCCCCAGGATCAGATACTGGAACCCAACGGCCAGATGGATCCGGCGGACGATGACCGGCAGTGTTTTCAGCGTCTCCGCCAGGGACATGATCAGGCACCCGATGAAGACGCCCACCGACAGCCCGAAGATTCCCAGCACTACCGCCCCGCCGAATGGGATCGGAAACCGGAAAAGATCCATCAGATTTCCCGCGATCCCGCCCAGGATGATCGCCGTTTCGTAAAACAGGATATGCTCCCTGGTCCCGGTTTTGCCGATCAGACGCGGAAATACGCCGATGATCGCCAGAAATGCGAAGACGCCCGCAGCGATCATGCCGCCGGCGCTGAGTCCCAGAAACATCAGAAACACCATCTTAAGTAACGTCAACATCCGGCTCCTTTCTCCCTTCGTTCTGTATCAGCGTCTTGGCAATGTTATCTTCATAAAGCCGCATCTCCACCTCCAGGGGCGTCGGATCCGTATTCAGCTTCCAGACGGCAAAATGATTGAAAAATACCAGGATCCCCGCGGCAAGTCCGAAGGAATAGGACAGTTCCAGCACCGAAATGCCGTTCTGCTCCCGCCCCAGAACCATCCGATAGATCTCCTGGAACACCTGCGTGACGCTGGCGTCATTATTAAAGGTCATGATCGCAAATGCCGCGCCGCAGAAACAGATGACGCTGACGCAAATCGTCTTCACCCACTGCCGCAGCCATCTGACCGGTTTCGGCTTCCGGTAGTCAATGACATAGTCCGTCTGCCCCAGATTCGCAACCTGGATCGAGGGATCCATCTGGCTGATCCGGCGGATTATGTCCAGCACATTCTCCACGTAGCGCCTGTCCCGGTCCTCCTGCACGGTCTTCACCTTCAGGGCGCCGCATTTGGCCAGGGCTGCCGCATCGTCGCAGTAAAGCGCCGCCACATCCTTCAGAAATACCTGCTTCTCCCGGACCGATGTGATCTCGTTCAGTTTCAGATACAGGGTTTTGCTCATATTTTCACCCGGCTCAGCGCCTCTGCTCCTGCCGCCGTCCGGCAATGGCCCGCTTCGTACCGCAGATATCCCGCCTGTCCGGACAGGTATCCGCCGCGCCGCCCTTCCTGCACCAGCATACCGCCTGCGTAAGGATCGCCGTTCCCGGCGACCAGAAGCAGCCAGGCAATTGCCGCCGCGGCAATCAGAAGCGCTGCCGCCAGCAGTACATAGGTCCATTTATTCTTTAAAAATTCCATACTCTCACTTCCTCGCGTCTCATTTTGCAGTGTGTAGTATGGCATATTTTCCGGCTTTTATTCTCTAGATCGCCATCCGTTCCCGCATCTGCCGCAAAATCTTTTTCTCCAGGCGGGAGACCTGCACCTGCGAGATGCCCAGGGCGGCGGCCACCTGGGTCTGGGTCTGATTCTCAAAATAGCGCCGGACGATAATGGTCCGTTCTTTTTCCTCCAGCTCCATCAGCAGGCTTTTCAGCGTCATATGATTCAGCAGTTTCTCCTGCGCCTGATCCTGGTCCTCGATCTTGTCCATCAGGCACAGGCCGGAATCCTCTCCCTGTCCCACGGATTTGTAGAGCGACTCCACCTCCGCCCCCGCCTCGATGGACGCGGCCACCTCCTCCTTGCTGGCTCCGATCTCCCTGGCGATCTCCTCCACCGTCGGTTCCCGGCCATAGGTATAGACCAATGCCTCCCGCACGGTTTTCACGCGGAACCCCATTTCCTTGACGGAACGGCTGATCTTGATGATGCCGTCGTCCCGCAGGAACCGTTTGATCTCCCCGGCGATCATCGGCACGGCGTAGGTGGAAAACCGCACCTCATAATTTAAATCAAATTTGTCAATTGCTTTCATAAGTCCGATGCTGCCGATCTGAAACAGGTCCTCCATCTCGTATCCCCGGCCCGCGAATCTCCTCACAATGCTCCAGATCAGCCCCATGTTGTCGGAAACCAGCTGATCGCGCGCCGTTTTATCTCCCTGGTGTGCCCTGGCGATCAACACCATCGTCTCGTCCATGCTTTCACCCGCCTATCCGTTTTTTCATGGTGACGGCGGTCCCCTTTCCCGGCTCGGACCATACCTCCACCTGATCCATAAAGGCTTCCATGAACGCGAATCCCATGCCGGAGCGTTCCCCGGTGCAGTCCGTCGTATACATCGGCTCCATGGCCCTGGCAACGTCTTCGATGCCGACGCCCTCGTCCCGCACCGTCACCGTCAGTTCCCGGCCGCTCAAGGCCGCCTCTATGTAAATGGTCCCGCCGCGATTTTCATAGCCATGGATCACCGCATTAGTCACGGCCTCGGACACCGCCGTCTTTATATCGTCGATCTCCTCCAGCGTGGGATCCAGACGGCTGGTAAACACCGCTACGACCACCCTGGCAAACGCCTCGTTGCAGGAACGGCCCTCGATCTCCAGCCGCATGATCTGCGGGGAATCCTGGGGAGATTCCCCGATGGGGAGCGTCTCCTGGAGGGCTGGGGGGTCCTGAACAACAGGGGGTTCCCCGAAAACTTCACCGGCAGCGAAGGTCTCCTGGGAGTTTTTTTCATCGTGCGTCGCTTCTGTAACCTGTCTCATTCTTGTAACCTGACCTAATCTCGTAACCTGCTGCGGCTTATATTCCTGCTTTGGCTGCGGTTCCGCGGCTGCTTCCGCCTCCTCTTTCTTTTCGCCCGCAACCGCCCCTGCCGTCTCCATACATTCCGCCTTTTTCTCCATCCACGCTCTCTCCGCGTCCGTCATCGCTTCTGCTGCTTCTCCTGATTCCATTCCATCCGCTGTTTTTGCCGCCGTGATCCACTGTACCTCCGTTCCCTCTTTGCCTTCAGCCGCTTCCACTTTTTCTTCACCCGTGACCGCCTCCGCTGCTTTTGCCCGCAATACCGCCTCGTCCTGTTCCATTCTCTCATACCCTTTCATGTTCCCGCCTCCCGTTTCTCTCTCTTTCATCCTCCTGCCACCGCCGCTTCCTTCGTCTCATACTGGGGCATCAGCCGCGCAATGCCGCCGATCGCCAGTATCCGCAGGATCTGCGCTCTCGCCCCGTAAATTGCCACGCTCCCGCCGCTCCTTTGCATCTGCTTATAGCGATTCAGCAAAATCCCAATCCCCGCCGAATCCATAAATACCGTCTTCGAAAAATCAAACACGATCTTGGAAACATAATTCTCTGCCAGCAGCAGATCCGTTTCATACCGCAGATCCCGGCAATTATGGTGGTCCAGCTCCTTCGGCAAATGAATTACCAGCACCTGCCCTCTGATTTCATATAAAAACGCGTTTTCATCCATGTTTTTCTTCCTCCTTTTCTGCCTTTTGCCGCCCCGCTCCGGCATAATTTTCCATGCTGCCGCGGCGTCATTCCGCCCCATCCGCTTTTCTCTGTTTTTCCTTATCCTTCTATAGTTCCGCTCTTTTCCTCTGCTGCCTTCCCCCTATCCTGCCTGCACCTCCGTTCTGCTGCCTCCGCTCTTCCTCCTTCACCGTCTTTCCCCTATTTTGCCGCCATCTCCATTCCGCCCCTCCATTCTTCCGCCTTCGCCGTCCGACCCCCGCCTCTGCCCCACGGTTTTCCGCAACAAAAAAGAAGCCGCTGCAGACTGAATCTTTCGTAACGACTTCTTTCGTATCTCTTCTGTTCTTTTGTAATTTCAATAGCCCCGCTCGGTCCTGGCCTGCGCGGCCTGTTCCGTATTCGGGTAATTCAGGATGATCTGTCCGAAGAGCTCATTGGCCTTTTCCTCGTCCTCCATCGCCTTGTAAACCATTGCCATATCCAGCATAACCTGCGGATTATCGCCGCGGATATTCAAACTGTTCCGGAAATAGGTCAGCGCCAGCTCGTGGTCCCCCGCCGCTTCCGCCTGACTGCCCTGGTCGGCCAGTACCTGCCAGCCCCGCTCCTCCATATCGGTCCGGATCTCCGTGACAATGGCCATCATCGTTTCCTCGTCGATCAATGACGCGTCAAACCCTGTATACAGCTCCGCTGCCGTCGGAAAATCCTCGTTCTTATAGGCCTGCAGAATGCGCACCAGCGTCTGGTACTGGGCGAGGACTCCGGCATGTTCCTGAATCATCCCCTGCAGGCGGGTTTCCGCGTCGTCGCGCGCGTCCTGAACCACCGCTTCCTGATTCTCAAGCCGGTCGATCTCCATATTTTTCTGATTGACCTGCTCCAGCACCCGGTTCAATTCCTGATTGTGCTCCTCGTGAAGCTGGGCCTCCCGTGAAGGCATGACCAGGAAAAAGATCGCCGCCGCCCCGATCGCGAAACCGGCAATGATATGCAGCACCATCTGCCAGCCGGTATTTTCTTTATAACTGGGCGGCAGAATAATATCGTCGTCCTCCATCTGATGGTGGGAAAACGCGTTTTTCAGACGCCGCCGCTCGATATCGGCCCGCCCCGTGTTCTTCTTGACCACCGACATATACCAGGACGCTTTCGGATGGTTCTTGTCGATCTGCAGCACCTGATACAGGGACTTCCCCGCTTTGGTGTAATCCGCCTTTTCCAGATACAGAAGCGCCAGCAGCATGTGGGCTTTTATATAATTGGGCTTATGATCCACCACGCGCTGCAGCTGCAGGATCGCCAGATCCGGGTTATCGTTCTGGGCCTGCATAAGCGCCTGATTGTACCGCCGGATATGAACGCTTTCGTCTTCCAAACGTCCCGGCTTCCCCTGCAGTTCATGGAGATAATAGGTGGCCCGGTTGTGATCCTGCTGCAGATTGCTGCTGATCACCCACTGGACCAGCGCCTCCGCCGTCTCCCCGATCTCGTAATAAATCAGCCCCAGCAGGTTGCGGGCGTCGGTGTTATATTTATCGAACTGGAGACTCCGCTTCAGGCACTGGGACGCTCCCGTCAGGTCGCGAATCCGCGCCTTTTCCAGTCCCGCATTATAAAAGGAATTGGAAATGCGGCGGCATTTCTCCGTGTAATCTGTAAACCTACTCATTTCTCTTCTTACTCTCGCTGCCTTCCTTGATCAGATTCATCATAATGTCCGCCATATCCGTCAGGTCGCTGTCCACAATGGCGTCCTCGATTTTCTCCACCTCAAGGCTGGGCTTAAACTGCTTTAATTCTTCCTCAAAATTGATCATGCTCGTTCTCCTCGTTCAGCAGACTCTTCACCGCCCCCACCAGATACAGGGACCCGGCGCAGAAAGCCAGCCCCTCGCCGCGATGTTTCAGGAAACTCCCCCAGGCCTCCTCCACGGAAGCGCAGACCTCCACCGGACATCCCAGTTCCCGCCGGAATTCTTCCGCCAGCAATCCGACGTCGGCGTACCGCGCCGTCTCCATCCTGGCGATCGTCACATGGCTGATCCGGATCTCCCGGCAAAGCTCCCGGATCATCGTCTCGTGGGCCTTGTCCGACATGGCCCCAAACATCAGGGAAACATCCCGGCCCGTCTCCTGCTGCATCCGCCGGATCGTTGCGGCCAGAGCCGCGATTCCGCCCTCATTATGCGCGCCATCCAGATAAACGCCCGGCATGACCTCCTCCATCCGGCCCGGCCAGTAGCTGCTGCGGATGCCCCGGACCACATCCTCCGGTGACAGCCAGGCGATTCTCCGGCTTCGGAGCACGCCCACAGCCCGCACCGCCACAGTCACATTCATCATCTGGTATTCCGCCTGGGACGGAACCTCCACCACGACCTGTCCGCCGTCCACGGTTCGGATCGCAATCCTGGGGCCTTCTTCCCGGCGCTCCAGAAGCATATAATCCTCCCGCTTCACCGGGAACATCGGGCACCCCAGCTGTTCCGCCCGCCGCGTAATAACCGCGACGCCCTCCCGGCAGGAGGAATCATAGACCACCGGCACGCCCGGCTTCAGGATGCCGGCCTTTTCCCCGGCGATCTCCGCCAGCGTATTGCCCAGATACTGCATATGATCCATACTGATCGAGGTCAGAATCGTCAAAACCGGCTGCCGGATCACATTGGTCACATCCAGCCGCCCGCCCAGCCCCGTTTCCAGGATCACAAAATCCGGCCGGCACCGCTCGTTGACCGCCATGCACATATAGAACAAAAATTCAAAGTAAGTAGGCGGGTTCAGCCCCTTAGCCGTCATTGTATCGGAAAGCGCCTTCACCCGCTCAAACGCGTCCTCGTAAACCTCCTCGTCCACCATTTCCCCGTTCAGCAGGAAACGCTCCCGCGTCACCTCCAGATGCGGCGAAATGAACGTGCCAACCGTAAAACCCGCTTCATGGAGCATGGAAGTCAGATAGGCGCAGACGGAACCCTTGCCGTTGGTGCCGGCCACATGGATGATCCGCATGGAATCGTCGGGATTGCCCATCTCCTCCAGATAACGCCGGATGTCCGTGAGACTGTTTTTCTTATCCGCCCACATGGGAATGTTCTCCAAATACGCGTCCGCTTTCTTCATCCGCATCTCCCTCTTCGTCCCGCCGCGTTCCCTCGCCTGCGCTTCCGTGGAAACCGCACGGCAATTCGTACTGTTTTTCACATTGCCCGGCGTTTTCTCACCCGCGCTTCCGTGGAAACCGCCCGGCAGTTCGCACTGTTTTACACATTGCCAGGCGTTTCCTCGCCCGCGCTTCCATGGAAACCGCTGCCGGCAGTTCGTACTGTTTTTCACATTGCCCGGCGTTTCCTCGCCCGTGCTTCCATGGAAATCGCAGCCGGTCCGCTGCTGTTCATCTTTTGTGACCCGGCCGTTTGCAGACCAGACCTGCGCCAAACGGCCCATAAACAATAAACGGCTCCCTGCCAAACCGGGCCGTGAAAAACCATTTCCCGCCCGGCCCCGCCAGCCGCGCATCCCTGCAGCAGCGCCGGAACATGGTCCTCCATCCGGCTTCCCATCTTCCAACGCCTTCGTCCCGTTCTCATCCCGGCAGCAACGCCGGAACATGACTTTCCATCCGGCTTCGGTCCGCCGCGCACCGCTCCTGTCTTCATTATTATAATATAGGATGTCCCCGATGCCAACTAAATTTTTTCGCAGGATGCGACAAAAATTGTTTTTTTGCACGATTTCCCGGCAAAAGACCGGAAAAGGCCGGCCCCCGCCGGATCGCTCGGATCGTATGCGGCCGGGACCGGCCCTGTTTCAGATCATGAATCGCGTTTCTGCTTCCGCTGCGCAGCCGGCACTCGTATTCTTCATCCGGTTACCGCAGCTGTGCCAGTCTCACTTTCACCTGCTCCATCATCTGGCTGTATTTCTGCTGTTTTTCTTTCTCTTCCGCGATCTTTGCGGCGGGCGCCTTGCTGACGAACCGCTCGTTGCTCAACATCCCGTCCACGCGGGCCAGCTCTTTTTTCAGCCGTTCTTCCTCTTTCTCCAGGCGCTCGATCTCCTTGGCAATGTCCACCAGCTCCGCCAGCGGGATATAGATGGCGGCCCGGGCGATCACCGCCGACACCGCTTCCTCCGGAATCCCGGCCTTATCGCTCTGGAGGCAGACCTCGCTGGCGTACCCCAGCAGCGCGAAGAACGCCTTGCTGCGCGCGAAGATATCCAGCACTTCCTGGTCCTCGGACACCACGTAGACCCTGGCTTTCTTGCTGGGCGGCACATTCATGGAGGTGCGCACGGTGCGGATGGCGCGGACGGCGTCCTTGATCGTCTCCACCTCGGCCTCCTCTTTCGCGAAATTCCAGGCCTCCCGGTAGACCGGCCAGGAGGAGATCATGATCGTGCGCTCCCGGCTCTCGCTCTCCGTCACGGTCCCGTCCGGATGCATACTTGCCACCGTCACGGTCTCGCCGTCGTCCAGCAGGTTGCAGAAGATCTCCTCGGTAATGAACGGAATATAGGGGTGCAGAAGTTTCAGGCACTGCACCAGCACCGTCTTCAGCGTCCAGATCGCCGCTGTGTGGGTCTCGTCACTGTCGTTCCACAGTCTGGCCTTCACCATCTCGATATACCAGTCGCAGAATTCTTCCCAGACGAAATCATAAACCTTTTGCAGTGCAATTCCCAATTCGTACTTATCCAGGTTATAGGTTACCTCCCTGGTCAGGTCGTTGACCCGGGACAGGATCCATTTGTCCGCCAATGTCAGCGGCGCCACCGTGCTGCAATTCACGCAGAATCCGTCGCCGCCGGACGCCACCGCGCAGGTTTTCAGCCCCATGGCGATATCGTAGGCCTGCAGGTCCTTCGGAGACGCTTTTTCAATATTCATCATAATGAAGCGCGACGCGTTCCAGAGCTTGTTGGCAAAATTGCGGCTGTTCTCCACGCGCTCCCAGTAGAAGCGCATGTCGTTGCCGGGGGCGTTGCCGGTCA
>CANQUA010000041.1 GCA_947626915.1 uncultured Lachnospiraceae bacterium | reverse complement strand
TTTTGTATAGCATCCATAACTCCCGATATGATCAACGTTTTTTCAGGTTAAGATTATTCTTCATGAAACAACCCTGGGCAAATCTTCTTTTCAGATATAACAGTTCAGCTGCGCCATTCGCAAAGCCGCGCTTACGCGCTTTCCGTCGCTGCGCGGCTATCTTTGCTTATAAAATGACGCTCTCTCAGCTGAACTGTTGTTTTCAGATTCACATCGGGTTCATAACGGACAAAATATTCGGAAAAATATTGACAGCGTGTCAGAACAGTGCTATGCTAATTCTGTTGACACAGTGTCAGGGCATGCCGGAAATCTGTAAGAGAGCGGGTACGCAAAGAGAAGCGGCGGAGCTATCCCGCGCCTTACCTCACGCCGGCAACGGCAGGCTCCGCCTGTCATCCGTTTCCGCCTGTCAGTCTCTGCAAACAGGCGGCGGCAGCGGAAAACACCCGCTTTTCAGGAAAACGCCGGAGCAATAAGGAGGACGCAAAATGCCAAAAGGATCGCCGGAACTGACGGAGGCCCGCAAAGAAGAAATCGTGGGCGCCTGTGAGAAACTGTACCAGACGATGAGCTTCAAAGAAATCACGATGAAGGAGATCGGGAACGCAACCAGCTTCACACGCACCTCCATTTACAATTACTTCCAGACGAAAGAGGAAATCTTTCTGGCCCTGCTGAAACGGGAGTATGAACTATGGAGCGCATCCCTGAAACGGACCATGGAGCAGGCCGATACAATGACCAAAGATGAATTTGCCTCCATGCTGGCCCATTCTCTGGAGGAGCGTGCGCAGCTCCTGAAAATTATGTCCATGAATCATTACGATATGGAAACCGGCAGCCGCCCGGAACATTTGAAAGAATTTAAGACCGCATACGGCGAATCCATCCGCACGGTGCAGGCCTGCCTCCGGCAGTATTTCCCCGATATGCCTGCCGAGCAGGAGCAGAATTTCATCTACACGTTCTTCCCGTTCATGTTCGGCATCTATCCCTACACGTTCGTCACGGAAAAGCAGCGGACAGCGATGGAGGAAGCGGGCGTCAATTATGTGTTTATGTCGATTTATGAGATTACTTACAACTGCGCGAGAAAGCTGCTGGGAGACGGAACGCGGTGATGGGGCTCCGGACGGTCCGCATAAAAAGGCCCTTCCCGTGCAGGCGGAACACGGCCGGGCTGATTCTCCCATCCGCTCACAGACCACGGCAGAATGATTTAATAATAAACCGGAGGATACATTGCCGGATTTCAATACCAAACATTTCAATATAAAAACAGGAGGAACACAAAATGGAAAAGATCACACAAACCGCAGGCAGAAATCAGCTCGGCGACTTTGCGCCGGATTTCGCTCATTTCAACGACGACATTCTCTTCGGCGAGAACTGGAACAATCAGGACATTGACTTAAAAACCCGGTGCATCCTTACCGTGGCGGCGCTGATGTCCTCCGGTGTCACGGACTCCTCGCTGACCTACCATCTGGAGAACGCCAAAGCCCACGGCGTGACCCGCCCGGAGATCGCCGCCATCGTGACCCACGTGGGCTTCTATGTGGGCTGGCCCAAGGCGTGGGCGGTGTTCCGCCTGGCAAAGGATGTGTGGAACGAGCCGGAAACCGCGCTGACGGAAAAGGACAAATACCAGAATACGATCTTTTTCCCCATCGGCGCGCCCAACGACGGTTTCGCCCGGTATTTCACGGGGCAGAGCTACCTGGCTCCGGTGTCCGGGGAGCAGGTGGGCATTTTCAACGTGACCTTCGAGCCGGGCTGCCGGAACAACTGGCATATCCATCATGCCGACAAGGGCGGCGGACAGATCCTGATCTGCGTCGGCGGCCGCGGCTATTATCAGGAGTGGGGGAAGGACGCGGTTGAAATGCAGCCCGGCGACTGCATCAATATTCCCGCAGGCGTCAAACACTGGCACGGCGCCGCGCCGGACAGCTGGTTTTCCCATCTGGCCGTGGAGGTGCCGGGAGAAAACAGTTCCAATGAGTGGCTGGAACCGGTGGATGCGCAGCAATACGGGGGCCTGAAATAGAAATGAGAAAGATTGCGGCGGTTCTGCTGGCGGCTGTTATGGCGCTGTCCCTTGCCGCCTGTGCCGGGGGCAAGGAACCAGCCGGAAACGGCGGGACAGAAGCAGACGCTGCTCCGCAGACGGAATCTGAAAAAGCAAGGGAAGCGGCGTCTGCGGACAGCCCGGGAAACGGGGCATCAACAGACGGCGCAGACCATATGACCGCAGGCGCCGTATCCCCGGCCGATACGGCAGCTTCGGAAACGGAGGAAGAGCAAATGGAAGAAAAGAATCTGAAACTGACGATCGGAAGCACGGCTGTTCAGGTGGATTGGAAGGAGAATGAATCCGTGAACGCCCTGCGGGAACTTGTGAAAGACGCTCCTCTTGCCGTCCGGATGTCCATGTACGGCGGCTTTGAGCAGGTTGGCTCTCTTGGAACCGCTCTGCCGAGAGACGACGTCCAGACCAGGACCCAGGCCGGCGACATCGTGCTGTATTCCGGAGATCAGATCGTCGTGTTCTATGGTTCCAACTCCTGGGCCTACACAAGGCTCGGGCACATCGCGGACCAAACCGCCGAGGAAATGACAGAGCTTCTCGGCGGCGGCGACGTTACCATTACTTTGTCTATGGAATAGGAACTGCGCAATGAAACTCTTCCGTTCCCCCCGTTTTCCCGACCTGGATCACCGGGAGGAACGGACCGTCAGCCGTCCAGCACCATATCCAGCAGCTCCGCCAAAGGTTCCATGGCGTTCAGCGCTTCCTCGTAGGTATTGGTCTGGGCCCCCACCTCGATCAGCGCGGACCGCGGACGGACATGAAGATTATAACGCAGACCCTTCAGATAGATCTTCCGCGTCAGACCGGGATAATAGGCCGCCGCGTCCAGCTGCATCTGGAGACTGAACGCCAGGTTATCCTCCCTGTACGGATTCGCCAGATATTCAATGGGGCCGTCCGGCGTCTGGCTCATTCCGTTGAAAAACATGATCTGCGCCGTCGGTTTGCCGTTGACCTGGGACACCAGATGCAGGCTCTCGCTGACGCCGTCCCGGTGTACGTCCAGGACCACCCGGATCGACGGATTCTGCTGCAGGATCACCGTGATCCCTTCCAGCGCATAATTGTAGGCATGATTTCTGTCCAATTCTCCGGCCATTATATCATACTGGCTGGTATCATGGATCACCTGGTATCCTTTTTCCCGCAAAAGCTCCGTCAGATAACTGCCGATGCCCACCACGGTCGCTTCCCGGTTATCCGGCCCGTAATCCGCGAAGGTTTCCTGAGAATGGGTGTGGTAGATCAGTATCTGCGGCTCGCTGTCGGATTTTTCGATGGACAGATCCTTTCCCAGCAATGTCTTCGCGTCCATTTCTTCCCGCCCCGCCGTGGTGGAAGAATGCACACTGTAAAAATTCTTCATCAGAAAATCATAATCCATCAGCTGTTCCAATATGTAACCTTTCCCTGTAACCTGTAACCCGTCTCGAATATGATAAGCCAAAGTTCCCGCCGTCAGCGCCCGAACCGCAGGTTCCTCCATATAAGAAGAGACCAGACCTGCCTGGATATCGGAACCGTCCTCCGGCGCAGATGCCCCGCTGTTCTCCGGGGACCGGCTGTCGGAACTGCCGGCTGGTTCCTGCGCGGCAGCATTGTCTCCGCTTTCGGGTCCCTCCGTGGGGAACTGGCTGCCTGTGCCGGTACTGTCTTCTGGTGTTTCCGTACTGTTGACACCGGTCCCTCCCATACTCTCAGAGCCGCTGCCTGCGGCCGGGTCTTCTCCCGGTGTCCACGGGCTGCCGGAACTTCCTTTGCTTCCGTTTTCAGACCGGCTGCCTGTGGCTGCACCTTCTCCCTCTGTCTTCGGTTCGCCGGCGCTTCCTTCGCTCCTGTTCTCAGACCGGCTGCCTGTGGCCGCGCCTTCTCCCTTTGTCTTCGGTTCGCCGGCACCTCCTTCGCTTCCGCTCTCAGACTGGCTGCCTGCAACCGCGCCTTCTCCCGGTGTCCACGGGCTGCCAGCACTTCCTTCGCTTCCGTTCTCAGACGTTCCATCCCACTGCCCTACCAAACTGCTCTCGTCTCCGTACAGCAGCAGAAACCCTGCTTCCTCCCTCTCTTTCTGTCCCGCCATATAACCCGCATAGGAAGGATCCGGGTCCGAATCTCCCGGCTGCTCTATATCCTCCTCCGCTGCAAACCGCCAGAGCGGAAGCCAGTCTTTCATCCGCTCCGCCAGCCAGGCTGCGATTCTATCCGCTGTCATCACGCCGGTATAGGCCCGCAGCCCGCCCGAACCTTCCGTCCCCCTGTCCGGTTCTGCCGTCATATGCGTGGTCCCGCCGTTTTCTTCTGTCCCCGGCTTTCCCGGCACGCCGCTGTTCCCCGCCGCCGTCCCTGGCAGCTCAGACCATTCCTTCCACGCCCGGCAGACCGGGACCTGCCGCCAGAGCAGCGCTCCCATCCGCCGGGCCAGCCAGATCCTTCTGCCGGCCAGAGCCTGATCTGCCGCCCGGCTCTCCGCCGCCTCCCGCACCGTTTCCAGCCAGGAATCCTTTACCGTCAGCGCTTTATAAAACCACGCGGCCAGCAAAGCCACAAGCACCGCCAGCATGATCCGGCGCAGCGCCCTGTCGACCC
Source organism: uncultured Lachnospiraceae bacterium (assembly GCA_947626915.1). GTDB lineage: Bacteria > Bacillota > Clostridia > Lachnospirales > Lachnospiraceae > UBA3402. The sequence goes on along the minus strand of CANQUA010000041.1, from coordinate 26,309 downwards.
TGCCCCTCTCTCTTCTCCCGGTTTTCTTTCTCATATCCCCTCACCGCCCTATATGTCAATCTATGCAGGGTCCGTGCGGTCCACGCCTGTTAAAATTTATTTTTCGGAGATCATTAATAGGATCCCATGTTTTCTCCCATGTTTTTCCGCCCTATGTTTTCCCGCCTCGCGCTCTTGGCCTTTCCTCCCTCTCACGCCCCGGTGCCTTCTTTCTCCTCCGGTTCTCCGAAAAACGCCCCGTGAATCCCCTCTGAGATCGTAAAGCTCAGCCGCTTCACCGTCTGATCAATATCCGGCGGCGTCACATAAAGGCTCCCAAACTCCGGTTCCAGGAGTTCACAGATCAGCTGGTACTGGTCGTCCGGTTCCAGCTGGTCCAGATAATCCCCCATTCCTTTCGTCTCCATATGGCTCCACAAGGTTCCGATCATGCTGGAGATCGTATCATGGACAATGGCTGCGGCTCCCACCACCGTCGGCACGCCGATGGCCAGCACCGGAATTCCCAGACTCCTGTAAGTCAGGCTGTGCCTGTGATTGCCCACGCCGGAACCGGGCTGGATCCCCGTATTCGTCAGCTGGATCGTCGTCCCCAGCCTGCGGATGCTCCTGGCCGCCAGCGCGTCAACCGCAACGATCAGATCCGGCGAAGTTTCATGGAGAATCCCGCTGACGATCTCCGCCGTCTCCATCCCCGTCTGAGCCAGCACGCCCGGAATAATGCCGCTCAGAACCGTTTCTTCTTCCTCCTCCGCCAGTCCCCGGGCAGTCCGCAGATTCCGGTTTACCCGTAGATTGCCCAGGACGGACGGTCCCAACGCGTCCGGCGTCACCGACGAATTGCCCAGTCCCACCGCCAGCACATGGAGCGGCCCGCTTGCCGGCAGGGCATGGGTCTTTTTCAGATCCCGCACCATGCGCTTCAGCTGACAGGCCAGTTCCTGCGCCACCTCTTTATGATAATCCTCATCCTGATAACCTAATTTCCGCGCTTCCATGGTGATATAGGTTCCCTCCGGCTTCCCCATGGCTTTGGCTCCGGCGGCGTCCTGGATCACAACCTCCGTCAGCTTAATCGAGCTGGAAGCTTTTCTCCATTCCCGCAGCGAAACGCCCGCTATCTCGCCCCCGTTTCCGGGATAACTTTCCTTCTCCTCCACCGCCAGATCGGTCCGAATTTCAAACATACACCCCGTCTCCTTCCATCTTTCCTTTCCGTGGTAGTTTTACAAAAATCCGCCGAAATATGTATTGACAATCCCCGTTAAATCCTATAAAATACTAGCGTATGTTTACATTCAAACTGTCCGTGTCCAGGCTTTGATGCAAACCAGAAAATACAATAGACCAGCATATCGGAGGTGTAACAGATTGGCTAATATTAAATCCGCGAAGAAAAGAATCTTAGTAAGCGAGACCAAGGCCGCCCGCAACAAGGCGATTCGTTCCAAGGTAAAAACCGCGATGAAGAAGGTAGATGCTGCCGTCGCTGCCGGTGACAAGGCTGCTGCACAGGCTGCGCTGACGAGCGCTATCTCTGAGATCGAGAAGGCCGCTTCCAAGGGCGTGTATCATCAGAATACCGCTTCCAGGAAGGTGTCCCGCATCAGCAAGGCTGTCAATACGATTGCCTGAGACGATCCGGTTTCGATTCAGTTGACTGAAAAGACCCGCCCCCTCATCCGACCGAAAGGGCAGGTCTTTTTTTATTTTTCATATGCGTTTTTCTGCCGTCCGGTTCCACGTTCCGCAGGACAGACGGCCCGCAGCATTTTTCTTCGCCCGGCTGTAGGCGTCCTCCCGTGGAACGGTCCGCCAGCGCCGGAGCCGTCCTGCAGCAACTTTCCTCGCTCACGCTCAGCCGCGGACATCCCTTTTCCGAATTCCTAAAGTTTTTTCACGATCAGCATTTCCACCGCCACCTGGTCTCCGAGCCGCCCCCGTTTGACCGCTTCCTCGTAATCCGCACACTCCCGGATGTAGGCCAGGAGCTGCTCGCGGCTGAAACGCCCCGCCTGGTTCAGCAATTTACCCGCCACAAACTCCGGGACCTTCAGGCGGGCGCAGATCTCTTTCTTTCCCTGCCCCGCGGCCGACATTTCCTTGGCCTGCAAAAGCTGATTGAACTGCCGGACGATCATGAAAAGAATACGCATCGGCGGCTCCTTAAGCGTCAGCAGATCCTCATACAGACTGAGCGCTGTTCCGGTCCTCCGGTCAGCGATGGCCCCCACCATCTCAAAAATCTTGTCCTCCACCCACGCGCTGCCGATCGTCTCGATATCCTGTTTCGTGACCGTATCCCGTCCCTCGGTATAACTGATCAGCTTGTCCAGCTCCATGCGGATATTGGTCATGTCGTCTCCGGTCCGCTCCAGGAACAGCTGCATGGTGCGCCCGTCGATCCTCCGGCCCGCCGACGCCAGGATTCCTGAGGCCCATTCCGCCAGCTTCGCCTCCTTCTGCTTTCCCATTTCCGCCACATGTCCCAGATTCGCCACTGCTTTATACAGACGGTTCCTCTTATCTACCTCCGACTCCACAAAAAGAATACAGGTCGTCTCCGGCATCTCCGGCAGAAATGAGACCAGCGCCTCCGCCGCGCCGCTCTTGAACCATCCGCTGTCTTCGATCAGGATCAGACGCCTCTCCCCGAAAAAAGGCATCGTCCCCGCCAGGCTGAGCACCTCGTCCAGATCCACTCCCTTTCCCTCAAAGGAATGGAAATTCATGGTATCATCACCTACAATGGCCGATTTCATCTGCTTTTTGTAGCTCCTTTTTAAAAAATCTTCCTCTCCGCAAAGCAGATAGACCCGCTTGAATTCCTTTTGCTTTATATCGTTCTTCAAAACCTTCATCCGCTTACTTCCTTTCCCTGCGGTCCGCTTCGGGGCAGGCCGCCAGTTTCAGTATACTTCACGCCCCTTTAAGAGGCAAGAAATATCTGAAATTTTTCTTAAAACACTTTCCGTTTTAATTCGAACGTGATAATATCATGGTGGGGGTGAACACTTTGGAAAAACAACTCATATTTCACATTCTGGGCATCGCCGAGACCGACGACGAGGAAGCCATTAAATCCGCCTACTTAACTCAATTAAAAGCAACGAATCCGGAAGATGATCCGGACGGATTTAAGCGTCTCCGCGAAGCCTATGAGTCCGCCGTCGCCCTGGCCAGACAGCCGAAACAAGCGAAGCCGCAGGAAAAAAGCAAAACCGATCTCTGGATCGACCAGGTAGACCTCGTATACCAGGACATATTGAGACGCCCCGATCCCCAGGCCTGGAAAGAGCTTCTTTCCGATCCGCTCTGTGAAGATCTGGACACCTCGCTGCAGACCCGCGAAGCGCTCCTGGCCTATCTGATGGACCATATCTACCTGCCTCACGCCATATGGCAGATCATAGACGATACGTTTCAGATTGCGGACGACCAGGAAAACCTCCTGAACCAGTTTCCGAAAAACTATCTGGACTATGCGCTTTATTATATACAGAACGAAGAGTTCATCGATTATAACCTTTTCTTCGTGACCAACCGCGAACATTACGATGCCGACGGTTACATCCGCAATTATCTGGAGCTGAAACGCCAGATCGACCAGGGCCAGGTACAGGACGAACCGTCCCGGGATGAATGGATGCAGCATTATCGGGAACTGGACGCGTTCGGAGTTTACCACCCGTTCCAGGACTGCGAATTTCTGCGGATCTACGGGCCTCTTCTGGAGGATCCGGCTTACGGGGAAGACCAGCGTCAGGAAATCACCGGTGCGATTCTGCGTACCCTGGATTACCTGCAGCCTTATTGTGAAGAAAGCCATTATGTAGGTTACTACTGCGGCGACGCCTATTGGTATCTCGGCCGCAAGGAAGAAGCCGGCCGGATCTGGACGGGGATCCTGGCCAAATATCCGACCCATTATATGGCAAAATACTCGCTCATCCGTTATCAGATGGAACAGGGCAATTTCCGGCAGGCCAAGGAATATCTGCTGGATCTTTTGGACATTGACGGCAACGACGATTCCCTGCTGGAATACATGCACACCGCCAATGAGGCCCTGATCACAGAATACCGGTCCCTGATCAACGACCCGGACCATGCCGGCGAACGCATGGGGAATACGATCGAACTGGCCTGGTGCCTGTTTCAGAATGAACAGCTGGATGAGGTTATTTCTCTGCTGGAAAGCTTTACCCCGGACGCAGAGCAGGAGTATTCCTATGAAAACCTTTTCGGCCGCGTCCTCTACCGGGCGGAACGCTATGAAGAAGCTCTGCCCCATCTGCTCCGCTGGCTGGAGCTGATCCGGAACACCGTTGACGACGGGACGGATGAGATGAAAAAACGCATTTCCCGCCGGTTCCGGGCCTGCCATATCCTCAGCGGCTGCTGTCATGAGCTGGATCTGAGGGAACAGGCCCTGGATTATGTGGAGCAGGCCATTGCCGCGGCCAAAAACACATCCGACCGGCTGGCCGGTATGCAGTATAAGGCATTTTTGCTGTTTCAATATGATAAATACGAGCTCTGCATCGACACCTGCGACCAGGTGACCGAACTGGACAGCGGATATTATCCGGCCTGTCTGCAGCGTCAGGAAGCGGCCTTTATGCTCCGCCGCGGACAGCAGGTCGTAGACGATTATTACCAGGCCATCGACATTTACGCCGGCTATTACAAGCCGTATCTGCTGGCCGCCCAGGTGTTCTTCTACCATAATCAGTTCGAGGACGCCAAAGGAGTCCTGGACCGTGCCCACGAAAACAACGTCGAATTTACGCCCTGCCTCAGGCTTTACGAAATCAAGATCCTGCGGAACCTGGCCCAAAACCGGGAGGAGCGGGACGAGGCCCTGAAACTGGCGGAAGATCTTCTGCTGCTGACGGAACAGCATCTGGCCGAGCATCCTGAGGACGCCAAAGCGCACGAGCCCAGGAAGCCGAAGCAGCCGGTGGAGGAAGCCGGCTTCGATATTGACGACCCGTCGGAAGTGGAATTTGAAGTGGGGCTGCTGCACTGGGACAGCAACCATTTCGACGCAGCCCTGAAGCACCTGACCCGGGCCGTCGAACAGAATCCGGACCGCCTGCAGTACCGCCTGATCCGCGGGCACATTTATCTGGACAACCGGAAATTTAAAAAGGCGCTGGAAGAATACGCCGCCGCGGAAGAGGTTTACTCGGACGTTCCGTCGCTTTATTACAGCCGCGCGGAATGTTACGAAAACCTGCATATGATGGAACTGGCCAGAGAAAGCCTGGAAAAAACGCTGGAACTGGACGGGACGTTCCGCGACGCCTGCTGGAAACTGTCCAATTATTACAAAGACCTATATATGACCCACTGCGACCCGGCAGATTTCAAAAAAGCGGAGGAATATTTGAACCGCCAGCTGGCAATCCGCGAGAACTGCTATTATCTGGTGGAACGCGGCCGCCTCTATATGACCTCCTTCGACCTGGAGCAGGCCATCGCGGATTTCAAAAAGGCGCTGACCTACGAGCCGCGGGACTGGGCCGCCTGCAATAACCTGGGCTGCTGCTATAAATATTTAGGAGAATTCCGGACCGCCATCGAATATCTGCAGAAAGCCGTGGAATATCTGGGCGATGAAAAGAATGTTCTGCCTTACAGCAATATGGCCGACTGCTATGAAGCCATGGGCGACTACCGAAGCGCCATCAAGTGCTATGAAAAAGACCTGAAAGCGTTTCCTCACCAGATGTTTCTCTATGAGGAACTGGGACAGCTTTACTCCTATTTGGGTGAATACGGGAAGTCCCTGGATTATCTGAAAAAAGCGCCCGACCGCGAGGATTACTGTGAAAATACGGCGCTGGTCTATTTCCTGTCCGATGGAGGGAAACGCAAGGCGATCCGGCATTACGAAAAAGCTATCAGCACCGCTTCCGATAAAAATGTCAAGGCCAACCTTTACTATTCCCTCGGCAGCTTCTACTGCGACTATTTGAACGATCTGCCCAGGGCCGTCACCTGCTACAGGCGGGGAGCGCTGCTGTCTGACAGGGAATCCCGCCTCATGGATCTGGAATGGCGGATGGCGATCTGCCTGTTCCGCATGGGCAAGCGAAACGACGCCAGGCTCCACGCCCAAAAATCCATGGAGCATTTTGCGAAAACAGACTGTCCCTCTGAAACGCTCTATCTGAATTACAGGCAGTACCGCGCATCGCGGCTCTCGCGGATGGGCTGGCTGCATATCTGCCTCGGCGATGCCGACAAGGGCGTGAAGCTCCTGCGGGAAATGACCGCCTGCACCCGCTGCCGTATGTGCCGCCATCCGGAATGCTTTGAGAGTTATCTGTTTCTGGGCTGGTACTATGAAGCCATCGGGGACTATCGGGAAGCGTTAAAGCTTTACCGGCAGGCGGAGCAGCTCAATCCTCACGGAACGGACATCTCGATCGCAGCGGCCCGCATGGAGAAAAAAGTGCGCTGACAGACGCCGTCCTTCTCCATCGTACCTATACCAATCGGATCTCACGAAAGGATTTTATAATACAAACTATGATTATCGGAATTGATTTGGGAACAACGAACAGCCTGGCGGCCTATTTCAGCGAAGACGGGCCGAAGATCATCCCCAACCGGCTGGGCCGGCGCCTGACCCCATCCGTCGTCAGCATCGACGAGGAAGGGCAGGTCTACGTAGGCGACCTGGCCGTGGAACGCAGCCTGCTCTACCCGCAGAGCGCCGCCAGCGTCTTTAAAAGGGATATGGGCAGCAAAAAAGAGTTTCATCTGTTAGATAAAAAATTTCTGGCGGAAGAATTGTCCTCCCTGGTTCTCCGCGCCCTGAAAGAGGACGCGGAAAGTTACCTGGGAGAACCCGTCACAGAGGCGGTCATCAGCGTCCCAGCTTATTTCAACGACGCACGCCGCCGGGCTACCAAACGGGCCGGCGAACTGGCAGGCCTGAAAGTCGAGCGGATCATCAGCGAACCCACGGCGGCCGCCATCGCCTACGGCCTGTACCAGAACAAGGACCAGGCGCGCTTCCTCGTCTTCGATTTAGGCGGCGGCACATTCGACGTTTCGATCCTGGAGCTCTACGACACGATCCTGGAGGTGCGGGCCGTGGCCGGAGATAATTATCTGGGCGGCGAGGATTTCACGGCCGTGCTGGAAAATATGTTCTTCGACAAATTTTACGACCTGGACCGCATGTCTCTGGATGAAAAAACGCTGCGCCATATCCACAGGCAGGCCGACCTGTGCAAGCTGGGCTTCACAGACAGCCGCACCTCGACCATGAAATGCAAGATCGGCGAGGAAGCCTATGAGATGACGGTGGAACTGTCCCGCTATGAAGAGGCCTGCGCCGACCTGCTGGACCGCATCCGCCGTCCCGTGAAACGCAGCCTGTCCGACGCCCATGTGCGGCTGTCAGATATTGACAAAGTGGTGCTGGTGGGCGGCGCGACCAAAAGCCCCATCATCCGCCGCTTCGTCGGAAAACTGTTTAAAATGATCCCGGACACCAATATCAATCCGGATGAGGCTGTAGCACTGGGCGCGGCGGTCCAGGCCGCCATGAAAGAGCGGAACGATTCCATCAAAGAGGTCGTTCTCACCGATGTATGTCCCTTCACACTTGGTACCGAGGTCGTCCGCGAATGGGAGGATCACCAGTTTGAAAGCGGCGTTTTCTGCCCCATTATCGAGCGGAACACGGTCATACCGGCCAGCCGGACCGAACGGCTCTATACCGTGCGGGACAACCAGGACAAGATCCGCGTCAATGTACTTCAGGGAGAAAGCCGCTTCGCCGCCAACAACCTGTCTCTGGGCGAGCTTCTGATCGACATTCCCCCGAAAAAGGCCGGTGAGGAATGCGTGGATGTAACCTACACTTATGATATAAACTCGATCCTGGAGGTTGAGGTTAAGGTTGTTTCTACGGAACAGGTATCCCGGAAGGTATTCTTAGGCCAGGATGTGGATATGACCGAAGAAGAGATCGAAGAACGCTTAAAGACTCTTTCCTATTTAAAGATTCATCCCCGGGAAAGAGAAGAAAACAAATACCTGCTGATGCGGGCGGAGCGGATTTACGAGGAAACGCTCGGCGACGACCGCAAATACGTGGAGTCGGCGATCCGCAAATTCGAGAAAATCCTGGACACCTACGACCAGGGACTGATCGAGGAAGCCAAAGAAGATTTCAAGCGGTTTCTGGAAATGATGGAAGAATAAGACCATCCGCGGCCGCCGATCTAACGCAAAAACCAATATCCCCCCGAAAGGGGGGTGATTTCTCCAATACAAAAACTGAGCTTAAAACAGGCTCCCTAACTTTCCGCGTCCGGCGTCCCGATCTTCGGGCAGATGCCGTTTAACACGCACCGGTCACAATAGGGCCTGGTGCGGGCGGTACAAACGTCGCGGCCGTGCATCACCAGACGGTGGCAGAAATCGCTGCCCTCTTCCGGAGGAATGATCTCCCAAAGCGCCATCTCCACTTTCTTCGGCTCCCTGATCCCGTCCACCAGTCCCATACGGTTCGTCAGGCGGATGCAGTGGGTGTCCGTCACGATCGCCGGTTTTCCAAATACGTCCCCCATGATCAGGTTCGCACTCTTCCGCCCTACGCCGGGCAGCTCCAGCAGCTTGTCAAAATCATCCGGCACCTTCCCCTGATACCGGTCCCGCAGCGTCCGCATACAGGCGCTGATATCCCTCGCCTTGCTGTGCCCCAGACCGCAGGGCTTTACGATGGCTTCGATCTCCGACACCTCTGCTTCCGCCAGCGCGTTCACGTCCGGAAACTTCGCATACAGCTCCTGAACCACCACGTTGACGCGGGCGTCGGTACACTGGGCCGCCAGCCGGACGCTGACCAGCAGTTTCCATGCCTGATCGTAATCCAGCGTACACTCCGCCATCGGGTATTCTTTTTTCAGGCGCTCGATGATCTCCAGCGCCAGCTCTTTCTTCGTCATGGTTTTTCCTCCCGCCGGGTTCTTTTGTAATGTCTCTCCGGCCTTGTACCCTTAACCTATATAACCTTTTTATCTCCTGTTAAAAACTCCGACAGACTGCGGTATATGTCTCTCCGGCCTTGTAGCCTTAACCTATATAACCTTTTTATCTCCTGTTAAAAACTCCGCCAGACTGCGGTATTCTTCCCCGTCTCTGCCAACGGCCGGCCCGGCGCAGACCATCGAATTCAGGATCGCCTCGTTCTCCGCTTCCGCCGCCGCCTGAAATACCCGGTCGATCAGCTCCTCCCGGAGCACCGTCTGGGTCCGCAGCCCATCCTCGGCATCCGGTCCGACCCGGTTCGCCGTCGTGAAGCCGATCATCACTTCTCCGCTCCCATGTCCCGTGTAGGAACCCGTGCGGGCGATACCGACGCCGGTCCTGCGCAGGATCCGGTACAGCTGCCGGTCCGATACCGGCAGATCCGTCGCCAGCACCGTCATGATCGAGCCCTGGTCCTGCCCAGATACCGCCATATCATTCCTCCGCTTTTTCAGCTTCAGGATCCGCTCCCCGACCGGTACGCCGTTGATCACCAGATCGACGGTCGAACCAAAATTGCTCTGCACCAGCACGCCGAGCACATATTCGCGGCTGCCGATCTCCACCAGCCGCGAAGCGGAACCGATCCCACCTTTCAATCCGTAGCAAATGGTTCCGGTCCCCGCTCCTACGTCGCCCTCGGCAAAATCCACGCCCGCAGACTCAATCGCTTCCCGCACATGATGCGGCTGCACGGCTCTCGACGTGATCCGGCTCAGGCGGCTGTCATTGCACTCGCCCACGACGGGATTGATGCTGGTCACCGTCACGCCCTCCCGCTGGGAGCGGTCCGCCATATACTGGACGAGCCCGTCCCAGACCAGACCTACGTTCAGCGTATTCGTCAGAGCGACCGGCGTTTCCAGCGTCCCCAGCTCTCCGATCTGCACCAGACCGGCGCTTTTGCCGAACCCGTTGTGCACATAGGCCGACGCCACATATTTTCTCACAAACGCGTTGTCCGGCCCCGGCACGACGACCGTCACGCCGGTACGGTGCGCCTCATCCCGGATCGTCACATGACCTACTTTAACGCCGGGCACATCCGTGATCCGGTTGCCCGCTCCGGTCCGCATCCGCCCAACCGTGATGCCGTAATCCCTGATACGCATACCGTCTCTCCCTTTCCGTCTCCTTATAACCTGTAAACCTTGGTCCCGTAACCTTTCAGCGTCGTCTCTCCGGTCACCCATATGCCGTCATCCACGTCCATCGCTTGCCGCTTCAGCACAATCGTCTGCGGTTCGCCGCTGTAATTCAGCACAAATAAGAACTCCTGCCCGCCGTTCCGCCTTATCGCCAGCTCACAGCACTCCGGGGCCGAGATCACATCCGCCCAGGGCTCCGCCGCGCCCACGTATTCCAGGATCGCCTGAACCAGCTCCCTGGTAAAGACGCCGCCCAGATACAGAACGCGCCCTTTCCCATAGACATGCTCCAAAAGCGCCGGCCGCCCCTCATACCAGCTCCCCGCAAAGGTTCCCAGCACCCGCGCCGATTCCGCCTCCAGCACATCATTGAACAGCGGCATCGCAAACTGGCGCCCCCGCCAGATCATTTTCACCGGTTCTTCCGGCCGTACCCAGGTAAACTCCCGCACGTTGCCCCCAGCCAGTTCCCGCAGAAGCCCCGGCATCGGCTCCGTCACGCAGCGTCCGCACTCGTCCTTATACCCGCTGCGGCAGCCGATACACAGCGTCCCGCCGGCCCGCACATAATTTTCCAGAACCTCTTTCTCATGCTCCGTCACAATCGTCCCATGGGGATAGAAAAGCAGCGGATATTTCTCCGGCGTCAGCTCCGATTCCTGGCGTTCCGCCCCCAGATACACGATATCAAACGGCGTATGTGCCAGCTGCGCCCCGCAGAAGATCTCCGTCTCGCTGAAATACTGCACCCGGCCGTGCCAGTTATCCGCCTCCGCGTCAAAATTATTGTCGTAACTCTTCACCAGCCCGAACGCCGGCACATAAGAAGCCCCGGCCAGATCCGCCAGCTTCTCCACTCGCTCCCGGATCCGTCGCAGTTCCTCCACCCGCCGGTTATCGCGGCTGTCATAATCCAGGATCCCGTGCCAGTAGATCTCCGTCCCCATCCGGCAGGTCCTCCACCGGAAATAACTGACATAATCGGCCCCATGGGCAATGCTCTGCATGGTCCAGAGCATCATCTGTCCCGGCTTCGGCGCCGGCGCTTCCATCCGGTCGTTCCAGCCGTTGGCCCCCGACTGCTGCTCCATAATGCCGAAATGCGGGCAAATGGAACGGGCCTCCGTCAGATTGCGGGACCATTTCCGGTCATTCAGGTCCGCCGACCGCACCGGATCCTCCGTCAGGGCATAGGCAAAATCCGGATACGAATCATACATATACGTGTCCAGGCATTCCTCCGTCATCCGGTGATTGTCCAAGTGGCCGAACATGCCGTTGGTCGTGATAAAATCCCCCGGCTTTATGTATCTGCGCAGAATGTCGCTCTGCAGCCTGCAGAATGAGACCGCGCTCCGGGAAACGAACCGCAGATAATCCAGCCGCTGGTGCGGGTTGAAGCTGTTTCCGACCGTCAGGCCCCGCGTGCGGATCTGGTCCCAGTCCGTATAATCCTGGTTCCAGAACGCCGTTCCCCAGGCCTCATTCAGCGCCTCCAGCGTCCCGTACTTTTCTTTCAGGAAACTGCGGAACGCTCTCTGGTCGCTCTCCGAATGGAACTCCGCCGTCTCGCAGTTCAGTTCATTGTCAATCTGCCAGCCGACAATGCAGGGATGCTGTCCGTAATGTTCCCCCAGCTTCTCTACAATCCGCGCCGTCAATTCCCTGTATTTCGGCGAATTATAATTGTAATGCCTCCTGGCTCCGTGTCCCAGCAGCACCCCGTCGGTCCGGGCGTTCAGGCTCTCCGGATACCGCTGCGTCAGCCACGCAGGCGGCGTCGCGGTCGGCGTACCAAAAATAACCCGGATCCCCGCTTTCTCCGCATACTCCAGGAACCGGTCGAAAAATTCAAATGTAAATTTCCCTTCCTCCGGCTCAAACTTATTCCAGGCAAACTCCGCAATGCGAACGGTCCCCAGGCCCAGCTCCTTCATGCGCCGCAGGTCCTCCGCCCAGTAAGACTCGTCCCAATGCTCCGGATAATAACAGACGCCCAGTTCCAGCTTCTTCCACACGGAGCCGCCAGCCGCCTGCTCCTGATCTACAGCCATATCCAAAGACTCTCCTTTCCCGTCCCAGCGATAAAATGATTCCCCATTCTGCGCACAGCCGGGCGGGACCTCATTTCCTCCCAGCCCGGCCAGCCGGTCCTAACGCTTTTTCGGCGTGATCGCGATCGCCCGCACCGGAAGCCCCGTCGCGCCCTCGATCCGCGGCCACGCGGCGATCAGCAGCGCGCCCGCCGGAGCCACCCGATCCAGATTATCCAGCACCTCGATCTGCAGCTTGCCCCGGTCCAGCACGTAACGCTCGCAGGCCAGGTCCCCGGCCGCAGCCGCCAGCACGGAAGCGTCCGTATCCAGCGTCTCATGCCCGTTGGCTGCCGCATTCCTCACCTCATAAATATACTTCAGGGCCTCCATCGACCAGCCCGGGAAGTTCTCGCTTCCGTCCTCCGCGATCCCCGACAAAGCGTTCATATCCGGCCAGTTCTTCCCCCATCCCGTATACAGCGCCACAAACGCGCCGTCCGGAATCGGCCCGTACTTCTCCTCGTAAGCCTTGATATCGTCCACCGTCACGGCATAATGCACGTCTTTTTTCACCTGCTCCGTCACGTCGATCACACAGAGCGGGAAGATCATATTCTTCACGCCATACTCCTCGGACAGGGCCTCTCCCTTAATGAAATGTCCGGGGAAATCAATGTGCGTCCCAAACTGTCCCGGAAATTTAAAGGTCTGGATCAGGCAGTCCAGCATCTCATTTCCCCAGTCATAACACGTCTTTCCCAACTCCACGGCCCCCTCCGGGATCCCCGCCCAGTACGGGCTGTCGTTGTTCAGAGAATGAGACAACTCCACCCACTCGTACTCCTCCGACTTCAGTTCCTCCACCAGATTCCACAGTTTAAAGCTCATAAAAATACCTCCTCTTTTATATGATTTCTTTTAAATGCAATGTTCTGCTAAATCAACTGCCATTTTGCCGTCAAAATTCCCTTTTCTCGGCCAATCTTCGTTCCCGCCGCGTGCCGCTGAATACGCCAGCCGCTCTCCACTAACTCATCCTTTTCCAAATCGCTTCACACGTAAGAACATTTCCCTTAAACAGCCACTCTTCCTAACGCATACTCTCTTCTGAGAACATAAATTCATCTCTATGCCGCATCCCATCAGATCTGCAGCCATTTCTCCAGTAACTCTTCTCCTGCCGTCTCCGTCTGCCGCACTTTCCGCTTTAACGGCAATACCATCCGCGGTGCCACCGACAGTTCATCGATCCCCATCGCCAGAAACACCTCCGTCAGCTCCAGATCCGCCCCCAATTCTCCGCAGATGCTGACCCGTATCCCATGTCTGCGGGCATTGTCCGCCGTCCATTTCAGCAGCCGCAGCACTGCCGGAGAATGCGGATTCGCGAACTGCTCCAGGCAGCTGTTCTGCCGGTCGCAGGCCAGCGTATACTGAGTCAGATCATTGGTCCCACAGCTGAAAAAGTCCGCCTCCTCCGCCAGACAGTCGCTCATCAGAGCGGCCGACGGCGTTTCGATCATGATTCCCAGCGGTACCTGCCGGTCGTACGGGATTCCCTCCGTTTCCAATTCCTCCCGCACCTGCATACAGATCCGCTTCGACTCCTGCACCTCCCACAGGCTTGTCACCATGGGAAACAGGATGCTGAGACGCCCAAACACGGACGCCCGGTACAACGCCCTCAGCTGCGTCCGGAAAATTGCCGGGCGGCTCAGGCTGAAACGGATTCCACGCAGTCCCAGCGAAGGATTGCTCTCTGCCGGCAATCCCAGATAATCCGCCCGTTTATCCGCCCCGATATCCACGGTGCGGATCACCACCTCCCGGCCGGCCATATCCGAAAGCACGCTTTTATACACTGCAAACTGCTCTTCCTCCGACGGCTCGTTCTCACGGTTCAGATACAAAAATTCGCTCCGGAAAAGCCCGATCCCATCCGCTCCGTACTCCAGCGCCGCGGCCGCATCCTCCGGTCCGCTGATATTACAGCAGATGCGGAGCCTCTGTCCGTCTTTCGTCACACAGGGCTGCGCCTTCAGTTCCATCAGCTTCTCCCTGTCTTCCTTCAGCCGCTTCCGCTTTTCCAGCCGCCGTTCCCGCTCTCCCCTCTCCGGCTCCATCAGGACATCCCCCGAATATCCGTCAATCAAAACGCTGCGTCCGTCATATTCCTGCATCCGCTGCCCGCCGATACCGGTTACAGCCGGTATGCCCAGCGCACGCGCCAGAATCGCCGCATGACCGTTCTCCGCTCCCCGCTCCATAACCACGCCCAACAGCAGCCGTCTGTCCAGCTGCATCAGCTCACTGGGCGACAATTCCTCCGCCGCCACGATCATCGGCTCCGTCAATCCGCGCCATGCCTGCTCACCACCGGAAAGCACCTCCACCATCCGATCCGCCACATCCCGCAGATCCGCCGCACGTTCCCGCAGATATTCATCCTTCATAGACGCAAACATATCTTCAAAGCGGGCTTCCGCCTCCGCAACCGCCGCTTCCGCATTCAGCCCCCGTTCTCTGACGCCCTCCTTCACCGCCGCCTCAAATCCGGGATCCATTGCCAGCACACGGTACGCCTCAAACAGCCGCACCGCCTCGTCCACTGCCTCTGTCTTCACTTTCTGTTCCAGCCGCCCGATCTGCTCGACCGTCCTTTCCCTGGCCGCCTCAAAACGCCGCCATTCCGCCTCCGGCTCCGCCGCCTGGTTCCTGCTGGCGCTTCCCGCCGCCTTTTTCAAAAACCGCAGCGGTCCCTCGGCAATCCCGTCCGAAACACCCTTTCCATGCGCCACGACCATACCCAATCCCCTCTTTCCATTAACCCCATTATAACGGGTCGCAGCCTGAAAATCAATGCCCCGCGCGAAATCGTTTTCCGCCCATATTTCCTGACCCGCCAACGTCCGCATTTCCCCCCACGAAAAAACCGCAGTTTCGCCCTAGCCATAAATTGCCCGCGGTCCCGCCCCAACCATAAATCGCCCGCAGTTTCATGTCAGCCGTAAATCGCCCGGCTCCTCCACCAGCGTAAATTACCCACAGCTCCGCGCCGACCGTAAATTACCCGCGCTCCGCTCCAGCCATAAATCGCCCACAGTTTCGCCACCAGCATAAATTGCCCGTGCCTCCATACCGGCCGTAAAATTGAAAAGAAGCCGCCGCAAAACAGGTTCCTACCCAGGCCTTTTTGCGCGGCTCCTTTCCGGACTTTTCATTCAATTATACAGAACGGAGATGAAGGGATTCGAACCCTTGTGCCGGGATGAACCGACAAACGCATTTCGAGTGCGCCGCGTTACGGCCGCTTCGCTACATCTCCTTTGGATTAAGCACCTTTATAATCATATCCGATTCCCCTGAAATTGTCAACTACACTTTTCGGAAGTTGCATTTCTTTTTCATGTTCTTTTTCAAAACTCCTTCCCCAAAAATCCCAAAACCGTTCTTCCCGTCCTATCAAAATCCGCTCTTTTAACCCCATTAAATCCGCAGTTTTTTCGGTTTTCCACTGGCATACCCCTGCCCCGCGTGGTATCATAGGAATCAAAGAAACAAATGTACCCGATCGCCCAGTATATCCGGGCCGGGTACGTCAAAGAAATAGTCTGTTCCGCCCAAGCGGCCCGGGCCGCCTGCCGCGTAATGGAAAATCGGAGGAAAAACTATGAAACACGATGCTTTCAAAATGGAATTTACGCCAGACGAACTGTTATACCTGCTTTTTAAAAAGAAAATATGCCCCAGGTGCGGCGGCAGAATGGAGAAAGTCAAAGAATATGAAACGAGACTCGGTTCGGAATTCAAATCTTCGCACGGGTTTTTCTTTGCAGACACTGCGCGGGTAAAATACTATATTTACTATTTCACCTGCCAGGAGTGCGGAGCGAAATATCCCTTAAGCGAATTGGCGAAGCAAAAGGAGTAAGAACTTATCATGACAATTCTCTCCGAATGAATTTGTCGCTTGCTATGCGACCAAACCAACTGTCTCATGTCCTAAACTGTAGCTGTAAGGTGAACCCAAACAACTGCATTTCCAACGGAGGTAATGAACATGAGAAAAAATTTGACAGAAATCGTTTTTATCCTTGACCGCAGCGGCTCCATGCACGGACTGGAAGCCGACACCATCGGCGGTTTTAATTCCATGATTGAGAAACAGAAACTAGCGGACGGAGATGCGCTGATCTCCACCGTCCTCTTTGACAATTTCAGCGAAGTACTGCATGACCGCGTTAATGTTCAGGCCATCGCTCCGCTGACCAGCCGGGATTACTCCGTGCGCGGCTGTACCGCCCTGCTGGACGCAATCGGCGGAGCAATCCACCACATAGGAAACGTTCACAAATATGCAAGAAATGAGGACGCGCCGGAACATACCCTGTTCGTCATCACAACGGACGGAATGGAGAACGCAAGCCGCCGCTATTCCGGCCATCAGGTCAGACAGATGATCGAACGGCAGAAAGCAAAATACGGGTGGGAATTTCTTTTCCTCAGCGCGAACATCGACGCCATTGAAACCGCAAGAGACTTTGGCATCTCCGAAGACCGCGCCGTAACCTTCCATAACGACAGCCAGGGTACGCAGCTCAATTACGAAGTCCTGAGCGAGACTATCTGCAAAGTAAGAGCCTCCTGTCCCATCACCGGCGACTGGAAGCGGCGCATTGATCAGGACTACCACGAAAGACAAAATGGAAGTTCCGCCTGCCGCGATCCGCTTTCACATTCTTTATGACGAAAAACACAAACCATTTGCCGGAAACAAACCCCGGCGGCATCCATGCGATAGGTGCCGGCACCTTCGTCTGGGAAATCTCCTGATGGAAAGGAAGATAAGATTATGATCGGAGCTATTATCGGGGACATCGTTGGATCCCGCTTTGAATGGAACAATCACAGAAACAAAGAGTTTGAACTCTTTACCCCGGCGTGCGAACCGACTGACGATTCGATCATGACGCTGGCAATCGCAAAAGCCCTTATCTCGTGCGGCGGCGATTATACCGCCCTCGGAGAAAAGGCCGTCTACTGGATGCGCCGAATCGGTCAGCCTTATCCCTCCTGCGGATATGGCGGGCGCTTCTACGAATGGATGTATTCGGACAATCCCCAGCCGTACCACAGCTTTGGAAACGGGGCGGCAATGAGAATCAGCGCCTGCGGCTTCATCGCCAAAAGCATCGACGAAGCCAAACGTCTTTCAAAAGCTGTTACGGAGGTTACGCACGATCATTCCGAGGGACTCAAGGGGGCCGAAGCTGCTACGACAGCGATCTATCTTGCGAAAACCGGCGAACCCATAAACGAGATCCGCCGCGTCATGCAACAGACATACTATCCGCTGGACTTCACTCTTGACAGCATCCGCGCCACCTACCGTTTCAACGAAACCTGCCAGGAAACCGTGCCGCAGGCCATCGAAGCCTTCCTGGAATCCACAAGCTTCGAAGACGCCATACGAAACGCAATCTCCATCGGCGGAGACAGCGACACACTGGCGGCAATTACCGGCGGCATTGCCGAGGCATACTACGGCGTGCCCGACGACATCGGCACGCAGCGGAGGCATTTCTCAATCCGGAGTTATTGGCAATCCTGCATGAGTTTGAAACTTACATTTGCAATTAAGCGAAAGAAGGCGCGCACGCCACGCCCCTTCCATGCAGCAATCCCTGTCGCTTTTCCCAAATTTTAATTTTCAAATCAAATTCGGCAGAATATCCCCCACACGTAATAAATTCACAGTTTTCCATGCCGGAACAAACCGTCCCGTTCCGGCATGGCTTTCTTTATTTCAATTATATTTTTGTGAAAACAACGGCCATGGCGCGCATTGCACCCAGCCTGAAGCCCGCCTTTACGCGGACTGCGATTCAATCAGATCAATGAATATTGCTGTGTTTTTGTTTCTCTTCCTGTCAAAACCAAGCTGTTCCGCCGCCAAAATGCAGCCACGGTCAAATATGGCCTGCCGTTCTCAATTTCCGGCAGTCTGTGCGTCCCGAATCCGATACTTCGCGAGCATCTCCTCAAGAAACGCCGGATCGCCGCTCAGACGCGGGATCTGCTCCGCCTCGCCAGCCGCAGCCATCGCGGCAGTCAGCGCCAGAATACGCTTGCGCTCCTCCATGCGGCCCTGCTCAAAACCTTCCACCCGGCCTTCTTTTTCACGTTCCCGCAGCAACTCCTCAAACTGCATATACCGCGCCTCCCATTCTCTGCTCCGCTTCAACTCCCTGATCCGCTCGTGCAGCTTCCGCACCGTCGGGTCATCCACTTCGCTCACATACGCGTCCGTCGAGTTCTCCACATAGTGCAGCAGATTCACCAGCTCCTTCGGCACCTCATCCTCGTTCGTCCCCTTCGTACTCAGGAATACGCGCGTTGCCCCGTCGCCAAGCGAGAAATCTTCCTCGCAGCATCGGTTCTCGAACGTGTAGCGGTAGAGTCCCCGCCCAAATGGATCAAACGTACAGATGAACACCACATACACCGGCTTCAGCTCCGCAAAATCCTCCCCAGGCGCTAACGACACCACATCCATCTCCGCCTGGTGGTAACGGCTCCTCTGGGGCAGTGACGTCCGATCACCGTTCTCCATCTCCATGTTGTAATGGACTTCCACTGTATCGCTGACATACACATCCAGACGCACGCTCCGAAAATCGCTGCTGTACAATAGCGAATGCTCGACACTTACCTTCACATCGCCAATTTTGATGCCTAACAGTGTCTCCAGAAGCAGCTGGCTCGTCTCCTCGTCCTCCGCCGCCGCAGCGAACAGGAAATAGTTTGACAGATTCAGATCCTGAAATCTTTTGCTTGTTGTTCCCATGTATATCCTCCTCCTTTTTGAATAAGCGGGAAGGATATCCTGCCAAAAACTATTTTAGCACAGGATGGGGAAAATGGGAAGGAGAAAAATATTAAAGCATGCGTTCAATCGACCTCAATCGATCTGTTTTTATGTTTTTAACGATGCCTGATTATGACTTACAGAAAATGGCAAATCCGATAACAGTGCCTGACGCGCAGAAAAAAGGCCGGGAATCTTCTTTGAAACGGTTATTAGCAGGCTGAGAAGCGCCGGTCTTTTTTGCTATTACCTTGTCTTATAGGCACAATATTATCGTAGCGGGTATTCAATTCTTCTGTACGTTTTTCCACTAAAACGCATTCTTAATGCTATCACTAAAGGGTCCTAAATTAATATGCCTCTCACTTCCTTTTTTTAAAAATCATCCATTTACTTGCCATGTAATTCAAAATGATTACTACGACATTAGAAATCACCTTGACACCCACATCGAGCAGCCCCATGCGGTCCACTCCCACGTACATAATAGCTATGTCCAATCCGCCCGTTGCCGCGCGGCACAAAAAGAAGGAAGGTACTTCTTTTGCAAGTACCTTCCGGTTCCACGAGCGGCTTTCAAACACAAACAGCTTGTTGGTCACAAAGGCAAATACCACCGCCAGCACCCAGGCAACAGCCGTGCTGACTATCGTGGAAAAATTCAGCCAGTGGGCACAGATATAATAAATTAATATGTTTACCGCCGTTGTGCAAATGCCAAAGAATAGATATAAAAACATATCCTTATATCGCAAATACAGATCTTTCATAAATAATCCTCACTTAAATCCTTTAAAGCACCTCTTTTTTCTCTGGCGGTGTATATATTTCAGGGACATAATATAAAACTCGGCTTCCACCTGTCTCAAATCTGAAAGGAATCTCCATCAGATTGGGCAAGGCCTCCCTTACATTCTGTTGTTTTCCCTGCGGAACATAAAGAAGAAGGAAGCCGCCACCACCAGCTCCAAGCAATTTTCCCCCCAACGCACCCGCCTTCAACGCTCTCGAATATAATTCATCAATAGTTTCTGTCGAAGTTTTTTCGTTAATCTCCTTTTTTAGCCTCCACCCTTCATCCAAAAGCCGTCCAAAATCATCAAACTGTCCCCGCTGCAACGCTTTCTCAGCTTCATCAACAAGCCCCTTTTGCCGAAACAACTGCGCCCTTTTTCGCACCAAATTATTTTCTTGTTCTTCTTGTATTGTAAACGAATAACGGGCTACACCAGTAAAGAACATCATAAGATTATCGTTTAATATATCTTTTTTCTGCTGGCTGACCAACACTGGTTGTACATCAAAGCCATCTGCTGCGAAAATGATCTTATTAAATCCACCGTAAGCAGCGGCAATCTGATCCTGGACTCCTCCGGTTTCATTGCAAAGGATCCTTTCAAGATAAATGGCATCCGATGCTAGCCTTTGCTTATCAACATATTTTCCCTTTAATGCATAAAACGCCGAGAGCAAACCAACAGCGAATGAACTACTGGTTCCCAAACCTGTTCTTGCTGGCAAGTCAGCGTCATAGATGACCGTCATATCATGCATATCAAGATACCGCATAGCTTCACGAACTGCCGGATGCTCAATATCATCCGCCCCGATTGCATGCTCACATTTCGAATACATAATATTATTCCGCCATTCAAAAAATGGCGGCAAATGCCGCACCGTAATGTAACAGTATTTATCAATGCTTGTTGACAGAACCTGACCGCCATGCTCCTCATAAAAGCCAGGGAAATCAGTCCCGCCCCCGAAAAATGATATCCGGAATGGTGTTTTGGTTATTACCATGTCGTCTTCCTCCTCAGCGTATCAGGAATCTTTCTCCATGGGCAATTCTTGCCCTCCAGTAATTAAGCAAATCTTTCATCGTTTTTTCATAAGGTATCTCCGGTTCCCATCCGGAATGCTTCTTAAACTTGGTGCAATCCGGCACTTGCAAATCCGCATCAATAGGGCGCAACCTTTCAGGATCAATCTCTACCCGGATCTGGTCCTTCATTGATGAAAAAGAAAGGAGCGTTTTTAATGTATCTCCTACTGTACAGGTATAATTGCCGCCGATATTGTAATACTCGCCCGGGATCGGATTTACTGTCAGCAGCATATAATAGGCCCGCACTGCATCCCTAACATCCGCATAAGTTCTCAGAGAATGCAGATTTCCAACCTTTACCACTGGCTCGATCAGCCCCTGCTCAATCATGGCAATTTGCTTCGCGAACGTAGACTCGTGAAATACATCACCCCTGCGCGGTCCAGTGTGAGTAAACATTCTTGTGGTCATCACTCGCATCCCATACGCTTCTGCATAATAACGCCCCAGAAGGTCCGTCCCAACTTTAGATATGGCATATGGAGAGGCCGGATGAAATGGACACTCTTCATGGATTCCTGTCTCTGGCTTTTTCTCCGGCGGTATCTTTCCAAACACTTCAGATGAGGCACATACATGGATGAGCGGATCGCATCCGGAAAGCCTGACTGCCTCCAACAGCCTGCATGTCCCAAGTATATTGGTGTTCAGGGTATCAATCGGTGAATCAAAGCTGGTCAGTGGATAACTCTGGGCCGCCAGATGAAAAATATAATCAGGCCGTACTTTATTCATAAGAATGCAAAGTGACACCTGATCATTCAAATCTGCGTATTCAAAAAAGACCCGACCCCCACAGTTCACTCTGTCAAGGAGGTGTTCAACATTATCCAGCGGACTTCTCCATCTGCATGCTCCGTAAATATCCCAATCGGTTTTTTCCAATAAAAAATCGGCCAGATGTGAGCCGACCATACCGGTAATACCGGTTATCAATGCGCGCATAATATGCCTCCTGCTTATGTATTATTAATTACTTCATCCAATCGAATTAAGTAGCTTACACAGCTCAAATATCTTTTTTCTCTCAAGGCCAGGATAGTTCCCAGTATACAGACCGTAAAAGTGAATCATGTCAGCATTTTTAAGCGACGATGCATCAAAATTTTTCAATCTCTGCCTTACAAATGGCTGTCTGGCCATGTTACCGCCCCCTGCTGTCCCGCGCCGAAACTCTACATCTTCAGCCCGCAACATTTCTGTAAGGCGATAGAATCTGTCTTCATCCGGATTCCGAAGCATGACTACAAAAGCGTAATTCACAGCTCCCTCCTGTTCAAACTCTGTAAAATACTTTTGCGGATCCAGATTATCCAAAAACAGCTTAAGATTCTCCGCGCGTTTCTTATTATTGGTATCTAATCTCCTTAACTGGCTCAATCCTATCACAGCGTTGATTTCTGTACTTCTCATATTATATCCGGGCACCAGGAACAGGAATTCCGGCCGAAGATCCGAATGCTCACGGCATATTTCTTCTCTGAATTCTCTATCTGTACTCTCACGGAGCATTCCGTGACTCCTGTAAAGCCGGCACATCTGATAAAAACGTTCATCATCCGTACAGATCATACCACCCTCAATCGTACTCATGTGGTGTGCATAATAAAAGGAGAAATTCGAAGCCAGACCAAATGTTCCACATTTTTTTCCACCCATAGACGCTCCGTGCGATTCACACACATCCTCAATCAGCGGTACATTTCTCTTTCTCAATTCCTCCAAAAGTCGCGAAGTAAGCCCATTAAATCCCAATACATGAGTAAGAAACACCGCTCTTGTGTTTTCATTAAGCTTTTCCAGCACAGCCTCTTCATCCATCGCCAGATTATGTAGGTTAACATCAACAAAAACCGGCGTAAGCCCCGCTGCAAACACAGAGGATAAATCACTGCTCCAAGTAATGGGCGGTACGATTACTTCTCCGGGTCCATACAGATCCCGAATCACTGCCATGGTAATATAATTGGCAGACGCACCGGAATTGACAAACACGCTGTGCTTTACACCAAGCCACTGACTCCAGGCATCCTCAAACTCTATCACTTTCGGGCCATTGGTAAAACGGTTGGAAGTCTGCAAAAAGTTAACAGCCTCATCAATATCTTCTTTTTGTATGTTATTAGTCATTAATGGGATATTCAGCATATCAATATTTTCCTCCTGCTTCTTGCGGATTCATCTGTTCATGAAAATTTACATCTTTTCGCAATAGTCTAGATTTGCGTGCAAACCTCCACCGGAATGCCGGCCGTAGATATAAAAGATTCGCCCAAAATGGATTTACGGTTTCGTCATTCTCAGGAAGATAACATACTCCGGGGATCTCCCGAATATGGACTCTTTGTCGCAAGGGAATGACAAGTTCTTCTATCGCGATTGGATGCTTCATTTCCTGAAAATTTGCTGTCTTATAAATAACAGCTGGTGCAAGATGCGTACCCCAAGTAAAATCTGTGACATTTGTCAAAAAAAGTACCTGCATAAACTTTTGAGAGCAATAATTCCATATTTTTTTCGCTTTTGAATAATTTATAAAACCACCACCCTTTAACCACCGAGAACAGGATATAATATCTTTTGGATATTGCTTCGCTAGGGTGATCATCTTAACTAAATTGTCCGGTGCGGTGTTCAGATCTGCTGTTTCAATCGCTATATGAGAACCTTGCGCAGCCTCAAATCCATCTATTAATGCTCCCCCAAGATACGGACGCTTTTGATAAAGAATCCTGTAAGAAACTCCTGCAGTTTCTGCAAGGGCCTTTCCCTGCCTGACATATTTCATACACGCTTCCGAAGTCGCTTTTTGGGAAACCACCACGATAAATTCCTTTAAGTCATTCCGTTCACAAGTATCAAGTATTATTCTTATTGTTTTGAGAAATGGCTCTGTCTCTCGCAACGCTGGAATAATAACAGAAACATTTTCAAACCACATACTGTTTTCTCCTTCACACACATCCTATTTAGATATAAGCCGATCTGCAAAATCCAATGCCAGTTCAACCACAATGTCAGAATTATGGTGTTGATGTTCGCCCCAGCGTCCGATGCCATAAATTTCTTTTTTCTCTGCATAGGTCAGTACTTCCCGCATTATTTCTGGTTTCCCTACCGTATTCACGGGATAAGCATACTCATTCACACACTTGTATTTATATGGCGCATCGCCATATAAATAGGATCTATCCACATTTGTTTCAATAATCATTCCCTTCATAGTATCGCGGACATTCTTCCGCACAGTCGCTCTATGATATGGTAGTTTATAGTCCGGAAAATAAATCCATTGGGCTTTTGTATCCACATCGCTATCCACATAGCGATTCTCTATCGCAACATACCTTAATTTCCCGAGCTTTGCTACCATATCTTCTGGCATCCCTTTGATCTCGTTAAACTCCCTCCATGGTATTGTAGTCACAATAACATCCGCCGTATATTTTTGCCCATTTTTGGTGATTACTGTCTTCTCATCCATGTTAATTGCCAAAACGCTCTGTCCATAAATTATGTGACCACCAATATTGTCCGCCATCCTACGCCACAATTCCCCAAATCCCTGCCGTTTGGGATAATAAAATCTAGTGACACACGGCTGGGTCCCATATGCTTTTTTCTGCAAGCAGCTCATCAAAGTTTCCTTAAACGAAACACTGGGAAGTTTATACAGCCAATACGTCCCCATTGCATCAAGATTATCACCATATAATTTGGAGTTGTATGGGATCATATAATCATCTGCAATCTTTTTCCCAAGTTTCCAGTAAATCCAATCCTGAAATTTCTGAGGCATCGGGATTCCCGTATTGCATCCAGCAGTAGAAATGGATTCCAGATACCCTACCTGACTCTCCATATCCATTTGCCATAAATTTGCCTCAAACGGGCTATTGATGAGCCTATCATCAATCAATATCTTGCTATCCCGATCATAAAGAACCCACTCTTCTTCTGGCATAAATCGAAACAAATACTCTTTAATTCTGTCAGATCTATCATCAAGATAATGAGGACCTCCCGTATCTATTGGCTCCCCTTCTAATTCAATAGAACGGCATAATCCTCCCGCCTCATCCTCCTTTTCTAGAATCAGAAAGGAATCAACTCCTCTCTCCTTTAATCGGTTCCCAAGTGTTAAACCGGCCGGTCCTGCTCCGAGAATCAAAATCTTCATTTTCATTTAGCCTCCTGTCATTGACGTTATTTATATTTTTGTTTTTAATGTTTCCAGATAATACTCACACATAAACCGAACCGCCGCGTCCATGTCGTACTTAGGTTTCCATCCCAGTTCACGAATCCTCGAAGAGTCCGGGACCCGTCTCATGATACCGTCTGGCTTAGTCATGTCACAGACAATGGCGCCTTCATATCCAAGCACTTTCTTAATCATGCAGGCTAATTCCCATATTGAAGTACCACCATTCCCAGAACCAATATTATAAAGACTCTCGTGTTTTTCCTGCTCCATCAACAGAAGACATGCAGAAGCTACATCATCGCTATGCAGGAATTCTTTAATTGGTTTACCAGACCCCCATAAAACAAACTCCGAATCCCCCCGCAGCTTGGCAGTATGCATTCTCCGTGTCATAGATGCCACCACATTCGCCCTTTCGAGATCAAATGAAGAATTCAGACCAAAAAACGCGCATGGAACGATCGTAAAAAAATCATCCCCGTATTCTTCCCGGTAATAATCGCATAGCTTAACACCGGTTATCTTGGCAAGACTGTACGGAAAATCTCTAGCACACGGAAGTCCGGTCAGAAAGTCCGGTTCTCTCAGAGTTCCATCCTCCTTTTCCGGATAAATAAAATCGCTGCTCATAAAGAGCAGCTTTTTCACTCCATACGTATGAGAGCAACTGATCACATTGCTTTGCATACGTAAATTTTCAAGCAGAAGCTCCGCAGGATGAGATTTCCTATATGTGATACTCCCCATCTTTGCAGCAGTATAAAATACGTATTCCGGTCGATATCTGTTAAAGTAATGATCTACTTGTTTAAAATTATACAAGTCCAACTCTTTATGAGTTGGCGTAAGTAAATTCATATAACCTTGCGAAAGAAGTAATCTTTCAATCGCACTGCCTGCCACGCCATGCGCTCCAGCAATGAAAATACAGGAATTCAAATTCACTAAATTGTTCCCTCCTTTTTTCGCACACAAAGAAATCCCCCGCTGTATCAGGCGAAGGATCCCTCAATTTTATCTATTTCTTGATATATTCTGAACTTCCTACGAGATTTCTCACTCAATGAAAAAGCAGAGCGAGTGATACCATAAAAAGTCAATAAAA
>CANQUA010000040.1 GCA_947626915.1 uncultured Lachnospiraceae bacterium | reverse complement strand
GCCCCTTGTCGGAGCGCAGCGACGGAAAACCGCCCGGACATTCAGGTGTCAGGGCGGTTCAGCCTCGCAGAGCGCACATACGGGGCTTGCCCCGTATAGAAGTGCGCCGTTCCCGGAACTATAATCTATTTAATACTCTCTGTAACTATCAAAATCATTTCCAGTAAAACTGTCTGAATCTTCACTTTAATCATCAGGGTTAGGGAGAGTCTTGAAAATTTTTACTTTCTGTGCCAATTCTGGATCGTCAATAACCTCAAGTGCTTTCTCATACCAATAGATAGCTTTGTCCATGCTATCATCTACGCCATGTCCAAACTGATAACAAGCGCCGACTGTTTTCATAGCAAATCCATTGCCCTGTTCAGCAGCTTTCATGCAAAGAGAAAATCCTTTTTTCTTGTCTTCCGGAACGTATTCACCTTTGATATAAATGCATCCAAGACTTTGCTGACAGGAAGCATTCCCCAGTTCGGCTCCACGTCTATAATGTTCCAGCGCCTTTTCTATATCTGTTTCAACACCTCGCCCATGTTCAAACGCAAGCGCAAGTATCCACTCTGTGGCAACGATTCCAGCAGCTTCTGCCTCCTCAGCGAGTGCAAGACTTTTGTGATAAAACTCATCCTCAAAATCGTCGCCTAAAGCACTGCCAAGTGCCATATATTCAGCAGCCAGATCTGCTTTAGCAACCAGATCACCTATTGAAATTTTCTTCTGAAGCTCAATAATTTTGCTATATTGCTCTATATGTGCCAAGGCGTCCTCGTCACCATTTTCATCAGCTTTTTTCATCCAATATAAGGCCTGTTCAAAGCTCTGCTCAACACCTTCCCCCCTTAAGGTATTGAATTGCCAAATTGAAACATCCTGCTGGATTGTCAAGCTCAGCCTGTTTCCGGAACCAGTAGACTGCCTTTTCCGGATCGGCCTCAATGTCATTATCGTCATCTCCATTCAAGTAAGCGATTGCAACTTGTTCCATTGCATCTTCATCGCCGTCCTCAGCTGCTTCTAACATCTCTTCAAAGGACATCATTTCACCTAACCAGGCACCCATTATTTCATCCTGGTATGGTCTCATCATCTGAACCGCCGCAAAGCGGGCGTCCCCTGCCCCGCGGCCGGGAAACGGTTTTACGTTCCTACGTTTCCCCCTGCAGTCCCAGCAGCCGCAGAAGCGTCGGGTCCGCGCCCAAAAATTCCACCAGCGCCCGGATCTCCTTTTGATTTTCCTTCCGCCTGCCCTCGCGCACGCAGCGCAGCAGCAGATTTTTCGGCGTGTGTTCCATCTCGATGAATTCCAGGATCTGGGTCCGGTAGCCGTGATTTTCCAGGATCTCCGCCCGCAAAGCGTCCGTATAGAGAGCCGCCATCCGCTCTTTGACGATCCCGTACCGGAAGACCGGCTTCATCAGGTCGTTTCCGATCTGCCTGTTCAGCTCGTGCTGACAGCAGGGAACCGACAGGATCACCGACGCGTTCCAGCCAACGGCCTTCGCCAGCGCATAGTCCGTCGCCGTATCGCAGGCGTGCAGCGTCACTACCATATCCGCCTGCTCCGCCCCGTTAAATTCCGCAATATCGCCGTGAAGAAACTGCAGCTTTTCGTAACCGTACTTTTCCGCCAGGCGGCCGCAGTATTCGATGACCTCCTGTTTCAGATCCAGTCCCGTGATGCGCGCATCACAGCCCCGCAGCTCGCGGAAATAATAATACATGGCAAAGGTCAGATAGGACTTCCCGCAGCCGAAATCGATGATGCGGATCTCCCGGTCCTTCGGCAGTTCCGGCAGGATATCCTCGATAAATTCCAGAAAACGGTTGATCTGGCGGAACTTATCGTAATAGGCCCGGACCCCCTTGCCCTCTCCGGTCATTATGCCCAGATCGATCAGAAACAGGACGGGACGCCCCTCTTCCAAGATATAACGCTTGCGGCGGTTATGCTCCAGGGAAGCGTACCGTCCGAAACCTCCTTCCGAAGCGCCGCCCCGCCGCTCTCCCGGCGCCGCCTGTATTTTCGCGGTTCCTTCCCCCGCGGGGCGCTTTTCAAAGGCCTTCGTCTTTTTCACCTTCACCGTCTGTTTCCCTGCTTTGCTGACCAGTACCTGCATGGTCCCCAGCCCGGACCGAAGCTCCAGCTGCTTATACTCCTCCGCGACGGCCCCGCCAATATACTCCAGCGCCTCGTCTTTCGGCATATTTCTGTGAAACGCCTGCTTTCCCCGCAGTTCCTCCGCCTGGAATACCAGTTCCCCGCGCAAAGAAAGAGGCCGTATCCTGATTTTTTGCGCCGCCTCTTTCTTTCTCGGATTGCTTATGACGATCTGCTCCAGCCGTTCGTTCAGAAAAAAATCCAGCTGATCCCGCAGGCAAAGCTCCTCCGCCATACTCTTCCGCTCCTTTTAATTTTTAAAACTGTGGATCGGGGCCGGTATCCGCCCCCTGCGGCTGATAAAGCTCTCGCAGGAATACCGGTTCACCGGGATCACGGGCGCATAGCCCAGAAGACCGCCGAACTGTGCCGTCTCCCCCACGCCCTTGCCGATGACCGGGATCAGGCGCACTGCCGTCGTCTTCTGGTTCACCATGCCGATGGCCGCCTCGTCGGCAATGATCCCGGCTATGGTCGCGGCGGAGGTATCGCGATCATATCCAGTCCCACGGAACAGACGCAGGTCATGGCCTCCAGCTTCTCAATGGTCAGGGCCCCTTCCGTCACCGCGTCGATCATGCCCCTGTCCTCGCTGACCGGAATGAACGCGCCGCTCAGCCCGCCGACGTAGGACGAGGCCATGACGCCGCCCTTCTTCACCTGGTCGTTCAGCATCGCCAGCGCCGCCGTCGTACCCGGCGCGCCCACCCGCTCCAGACCGATCTCTTCCAGGATCTCCGCCACACTGTCTCCCACCGCCGGGGTCGGGGCCAGCGACAGATCGATGATGCCGAAGGGCACGCCCAGCCGTTTGGACGCCTCCTGGGCCACCAGCTGACCGACGCGGGTGATCTTGAACGCGGTCTTTTTGATCGTCTCGCAGAGAACCTCGAAATCCGCTCCCCGCGCGGCCTTCAGCGCCTCCTTCACGACGCCCGGACCGCTGACGCCCACGTTGATGATTGCGTCGGCCTCCGTCACGCCGTGGAACGCGCCGGCCATAAAGGGGTTGTCGTCCGGCGCGTTGCAGAACACCACCAACTTGGCGCAGCCCAGAGAATCCCGCTCCTTCGTCGCCTCCGCCGTCTCCTTTACGATCCGGCCCATCAGGCGCACCGCGTCCATATTCAGGCCGGTCCTGGTAGAACCGACGTTGACGGAGCTGCACACTTTCTCCGTCTCCGCCAGCGCCCGGGGAATCGAGCGGATCAGGTTTTCCTCCGCCGCCGTCATGCCCTTGCTGACCAGGGCGGAATAACCGCCGATGAAATTGACCCCTACTTCGTCGGCCGCCCGGTCCAGCGTCTTCGCGATCGTCACAAAATCCTCCGGCCTTTTGCAGGCGCAGCCTCCGACCAGCGCGATCGGGGTCACGGAAATGCGCTTGTTTACGATCGGAACGCCGAAATCCGTGGCGATCTGCTCTCCCACCGCCACCAGATCCTTCGCGCGCGTCGTAATGCGCCGGTATATCTTCTCATTCAGGGCGTCCAGGTCCGAGTCGCAGCAGTCCAGCAGACTGATCCCCATGGTAATGGTGCGCACATCCAGGTTTTCCCGATCGATCATCTGATTGGTCTCATTAGCTTCAAATATATTTATCATATTGGTCACGCATCCCCTCGTCGTATTGCCGGTTCAGATCCGGTGCATCGCCGTGAAAATCTCTTCACGCTGACAATGGATCCGCACGCCGATCTCTTCGCCCAGCGTTTTCAGTTCGCCTACCATCTCTTCAAAAGGCTTCTCCGCCGCGTCCACGTCCACGATCATCATCATGTTAAAATACCCCTGCACAATCGTCTGGGAAATATCCAGAATATTTACGCGTTTCTCCGCCAGATACGCGCAGACCCTGGCGATGATCCCCACGGTATCCCTGCCCACCACGGTAATGATTGCTTTGCTCATAACTGTCTTCTCCTTTATTTTGACATGTATATTTTATTTCCGTTACAGCGTCACAATTTCCGACATGGCGTCCCTGCGCGCGACAGCGATGGAAAAATCCGCCGCCTTATACGCGTGGTCCCCCTCGTCGATCTCCAGCCGAACCGTCTCGTAAGCCAGCTCCGGATAATTGTTCGTCTTGCTCAGGTGTCCCAGCAGGATCTTTTTCAGGCCGTCGTGGAGCACATGATTTAACAGCCGGCCCGCGTTGTCATTGGACAAATGGCCGTAATCCCCCAGGATCCGCCGCTTCAGATAATAAGGATACGGCCCTGTCTCCAGCATCCTCACATCGTGGTTGGACTCCAGAAGCAGCGCGTCCAGCCCCTGCAGATGGTCGATGATATACTGGTCGTAATGCCCCAGGTCCGTCGCAACCGCCGCCGATTTCTTTCCGCAGCGCACCCGATAGGCCACCGGATTGGCCGCGTCGTGGTCGATGCGGAACGCCTGGACGGTCAGATCGCCGATCTGAAAATCCGCGTCCGGACTGATCGGATGCAAAAGCCCCTTCGGATATTCTCCGAGGCAGCTCATCCCCAGTATTTCTTCAATGGTCTCCTTCGTGCTGTAGATCGGAACCGGATGCTTCCTGGCCAGGATCCCCAGCCCCCGGATATGGTCGGAATGCTCATGGGTGATCAGGATCCCGTCCAGCTCGCTTCCCTTGACGCCGATCTCATTCAGGCCCGCTTCGATCTTTTTATTGCTGATGCCGGCATCTACCAGAATATGAGTGCTCTCCGAACCTATGTAAATACAATTTCCGCTGCTTCCGCTGGCAATGCTGACAAACCTCATGCCTCTGACCTGACTTTCCTTTTCTCTCTTTCGTACCGCGGCCGCCGCGCTGTGCTTTTTGTGCGGCGGGGGCGCCTTATTTCAAGCGTTTCCAGACCGCAAGTTCCTCAAGTTCAGGATCCGGCGCTCTCCGGCCCGCTCAGTCTCTCCGCGATCTGCCGTTCTTCCGTCTCTGTCTCTTTGCGGTCCGCCGTCCGGCCCCTGCCTCATTCCCGGCCTTTTCAGGGCCGCCCGCTTCTCACTCCCGGACCCCGGCGTTTCCCGGCCCGCCCAGTCTCTCCGCGATCTGCTGCCGGACGCTTCCCGGGTCCCCGTTATTGTCCAGGACCCAGTCCGCCAGCGCACGGTACTCTCCCTCGGAACACTGGTTCGCCATCACGGCCCGGCATTTTTCCCGGGAATACCCGCGGTCCGCCATCAGCCTCCCGATCCGCGTTTCCTCCGAAGTATAAACATACCATATTTCATCGTAAATGTCATCCGCTTTTTCGCTCCGGTCCGGAAGCGCCGTCTCGATCACCAGAAGACGCGGCGGGTTCGATTCCCGTCCCGCACCCGCCAAACCGGCGCCGGCGTCAGGGGAAACGCCGAACGTGCCGCCGTTCTCCGCACCCGCCGCCTCTTCCCCTGCGGCCCGAAACGCCCCGGTCCGCCGCCGGACTTCCTGCCATACCAGCGGATGGACGATCCCGTTGACCATCTCCAGCGCTTCCCGGCTGCCGAACACTACCTCCGCCAGTTTTCCCGCGTCGATCTCCCCGTTCTCCGAAAGCACATCCGCGCCGAACGTCTCCACGATTTTCAGATACCCGGCCCGGCCTTTCCGTTCCAATTCTTTCCCGAGCTCATCGGTCTGCACCGTCAGCGCCCCGTATTCCTCCCGCAGGATCTGCAGGACCCGGCTCTTTCCGGCTCCGACGCCGCCGATCAGCTCGATCACCCTTTCATTTTGCGTCATACCAGTTCTTCCCTGTGTGGGCTTCCACCTCCAGCGTCACCCGCAGGTCGGCCGCCCCTTTCATTTTTTCCTCCAGAAGCGCGGTCACGGCGGCGGCCTCTTCCGCTGCCGCTTCCACCAGAAGCTCGTCATGGACCTGCAGCACGATCCGGGAACGCATATGCCGCGCGCGCAGTTCCTTATCCACCGCGATCATCGCGATCTTCATCACATCCGCCGCCGTCCCCTGAATCGGGGAATTCATCGCGACGCGCTCCCCGAACTGACGCCGCATAAAATTGGCATCCTTTAATTCCGGTATGGGCCTGCGCCGCCCGAACAGGGTCGTCACATAGCCTTTCTCTTTCCCGTCCGCCACCTGCTGATCCAGGAACGCCTTCACTCCGGGATAAGTCTCAAAATAATTCTCTATATAAGCCTCCGCCTCCTGGCGGCTGATGCTCAGTCCCTCGCTGAGGCCGAAGGCGCTGATCCCGTACACGATGCCGAAATTCACCGCCTTGGCGTTGCGCCTCTGCAGCGGCGTCACCTCCGAAAGCGGGATATGGAACACCTGGGAGGCCGTGATCGCGTGGATATCCTGAGCCTCCCCATAGGCCGCGATCAGCCTTTCATCCCCCGACATATGGGCCAGGAGCCGCAGCTCAATCTGGGAATAGTCCGCGTCCACGAACACATACCCTTCTTCCGGCACGAATACTTTCCGGATCTGCCGTCCCAGTTCCATCCGCACGGGGATGTTCTGCAGGTTCGGCTCCGTGCTGCTGATGCGCCCCGTCGCCGTGATGGTCTGGTTGAATTTGCCGTGGATACGGCCGTCCTCCCGGATGAAACCGTAAAGCCCCTCCGCATAGGTGGAATTCAGTTTCGTCAGCTGCCGGTAATCCAGGATCCTCTGCACCACCGGATAGTCCGGCGCCAGCTTCTCCAGCACGTCCGCCGCTGTGGAATAGCCGGTCTTCGTCTTCTTCCCATGGGGCAGCTTCATGCGCTCAAACAGGATCTCGCCCAGCTGCCTGGGAGAATTGATATTGAACTTCTCCCCCGCCAGCTTGTAGATCTCTTCTTCCAGCGACCCGATCTGCACCTTCAGCTCGTCGCCGTACTGCTTCAGCGCCTCCTTCTCTACCTTCACGCCCGCCTCTTCCATATGGTACAGGCTGTAGATCAGAGGCATCTCAATCTTCGTAAACAGGTCCCACATGCCGGTCTCCCGCAGCTTCTGTTCCAGCGGTCCCGCCGCTTTCCACGCGATGTAGGCCATATAGCAGGCGCAAACGGCCGCTTTTTCCTCTTCCTCCAGAAGCGCCGCCCCCACCGGCCGTTTCCCCAGCAGATCGGTTCTGGACGGCACGGTCAGGCCCAGATAATCCCTGGCGATGTCGTCGTATTCATAGGTATCCTTCAGCGGATTCAAAAGATACCCGGCCACCGCGGCGTCCATGGCGGAACTGCCGTAATCCAGTCCCAGCCGCGGAAGCTGGCTTTTCAGATCCAGCGTCGCCGCGCGGCCCGCCAGACCGATCAGGCCGGCGGCCCGGGCGGCCAGATATTCCCCGGTCAGAAATCCCTCCGCCGCGATCACGCAGCAGTCCTCCTCGCCAAGGCAGAGCGACAGTCCCTGCACGCAGCCGCCCTCCGTCAGCAGCTGAAACCCGATGCAGCCGGCTTTTTCCCCGGCGCCGTCCCCCGGAGACCCTTTCAGCCGCTGCTCCGCTTTCTTAAACACTTCTTCCGCCTGTCCCAGATCCCGGATCTGCCGGAAATGTTCTTCCGCCGACGCGCCCTGAACTGCCGGCGCGTTAAATCTGGCCAGGATCGATTTAAATTCCAGACGCTTCATATACTGATACGCTTCCGGCGTATAGAGGTCCCCGATCTCCATGTCCGCATACGAAAAAGAAACGGGACTGTCGATGCAGATCGTGGCCAGTTCCTTGCTCATCCGTGCCAGATCGTAATGCTCCCGCAGGGCTTTCTGGGCCTTCGGCGGCCGGACCTCGTCGATATGGGCCCAGACGTTTTCGATGCTCCCGTAGGCCGCGATCAGATTCGTGGCCGTCTTCTCCCCGATGCCGGGCACGCCGGGGATATTGTCCGACGCATCCCCCATCAGCGCTTTCACATCGATGAATTCAACCGGCGTCACCTGATATTCCCGCTTCACATCTTCCGGATAATAATCGTGGATCTCGGTGCCGCCCCGGCTGGTTTTCGGGATCCGGATTTTGATATGGGTATCGGCCAGCTGCAGCAGATCCCGGTCCCCGGACACAATGGATACCTCCACGCCGGCCGCCGCGTTTTTTTTCGCCAGCGTTCCCAGGATATCATCGGCTTCATAACCCGGCAGCGTCACGACCGGGATCCCCATGGCGCGAAGCACCTCTTTCATCAGCGGCACCTGCTCATGAAATTCCTCCGGCGCGGCGCTCCTGGTCCCCTTATAGGCGTCAAACATCTTATGACGGAACGTCGGCTCCGCCAGGTCAAACGCCACCGCCAGGTGATCCGCCTGCTCTTCCTCCAGAATCTTAAACATAATATTGAGGAACCCGTACACCGCGTTCGTGTGGAGTCCCTCCGAATTGGTCAGATTCGGTATTCCGTAAAATGCCCGGAACAAAATACTGTGCCCGTCGATCAGTACCAGTTTGTCCATATTTCCCTCCGCTTCCATGCCATGCGGCCCAATTTGATTTCACAGCGTTTCCCGAACAGGTTCCGCAGCCGGAACGCTTCTTTTATCGTTCAGCGGAACTCAGAAAAACATCCCCATCTGCCGCCAGAGTCTCAGCTGCAGCAAAAACATCGTCGCCACGCCCAGTACGATCAGCGTATCCGCCGCGTACCTGGCCATATGCAGCAGGCGCACATGATAGAGGTGCTGCCGGCAGTTCTGCAGATCCTCCTCCATGTCTCCCTTGATATTGCTGCTTCCGATGTTCTCATCCAGCTGCCGGATACCTGCCTCCACCGTATAGTATATCTCCAGTTCCTCCCGGCAGTCGGCGCAGCCGTCGATATGCTCCAGAAAATCGGCGGCCGTCTCGTCGTCCAGCTCGTCATGAATGAACGGGATTACCAGTGATTCCGCTTCCCTGCAGGTCATGGCGCACGCTCCTTTCCCATCCCCGGACGGCCGCCCTCCGTTCTCTCAGGCGGCGGCGTCCGAAACACATTTACACTGTCTTCATCATACAACAGAATGTCTCTTTTTTCAATACGGCTTCTTCCCGCGCAGCCGGACTATTGCAGCCGTTCAGCCGCGCCGTTCGCAAAGCCGCGCTTGCGCGCTTTCCGTCGCTGCGCAGCTGGCTTCGCTCATAAAACGGCGCTCCCTCCGCCGCCAGACATGATGGAACATTCGCGCAGGCACGATTTTCCATCCAATCAGGCGGCTGGCTGAACGGTTACGGACTATTTTCCCGCCACGCAGCGCAGGAACCGTTCCCCGTATTTCCCGTATTTATACTCGCCCACGCCGTTCACGCGCAGCATCTCCTCCCGCGTGGCAGGCTTTAAAAGGCACATATGGATCAGCGTCTTATCGGAAAATACCATGTAGGGCGGGAGCCCTTCTTCCCTGGCGATCTCCGTCCGCAGCGCCCGCAGCCGCTCAAACAACGTTTCTTCCTTTTCAGACAGCTCCGCGCCCCCGGCCGGTCTCTGTCTCCGCTTCGCCATTTTCCCGTCCTGTCCGCCGGATTTCGCGTTTTTCTCCGCTTCCTTCGCCCATTTCATGGAAACGGACGCACCCTCCTGCAAAATTTCACGCGATTTTTCCGTCAGCTTTACGACCGCGTATTCTCCCTCCGTCACCCACAGATATCCCTGCAGCTGCAGATGGTTCAGTACCTGCCGCAGCCGGTAGACCGGGACCTTCGCCAGGCTGCCGTAATAGGGATTCCCGTCCATGCGGTACTGACGCATTTTGGCCGTCTTCGCCCCGTGTACCGTATCGAGGATCACCGTCGTCCCGTAGCGCTGGCGGCAGGATTGGACGCAGCCAAGCAGCGCTTTCGCGATCTCCGTCACATCCACCGTCTCAAACCGGGTCAGGCAGTTGGAGCAGTTGCCGCAGTAATTCTCCCCGTATTCTCCGAAATACCGCAGGATATAATCCCGCAGGCAGTCGCTGGTAAAACAGTAAAAGGTCATTTTCCGCAGACGCTCCTGGTCCTGCTCCCGCACGATGGCGCGCGTCAGCTCATCCAGCTCCTGGTTGTCCCGGTTATGGTCGATGAACATCTGGTTCGTGACCACATCCTGGCTGCTGTAATATAAAATACATTCCGCGGGTCCGCCGTCCCTTCCGGCGCGCCCCGCTTCCTGATAGTAGGATTCCAGATTCTTCGGCATACCGTAATGGAGGACGAACCGGACGTTGGATTTATCAATGCCCATTCCGAACGCGTTGGTCGCCACCATGACCAGGGTCCGGTCGTAGACGAAGTCCTCCTGATTGCGCCGGCGCTCCTCATCCTCCAGCCCCGCGTGGTACCGGGTGGCAGAAAACCCGTCCCGGATCAGATTGGAACAGACCTCCTCTACCTGCCTGCGGGTAAGGCAGTAAATGATGCCGCTTTCGCCCGGATGGGTCTCCAGATAATTGCGGACGGCCCCATACCGGTCTTTGGGCGTCATCACCCCAAAATACAGGTTCTTTCTGTTGAAACCGGTCGTCAGCACCGTCGGTTCCCGCAGTCTCAACAGATCGACGATATCGTCCCGCACCTGGGCCGTCGCCGTGGCCGTAAAGGCGCTGACCACCGGCCTGTCGGGCAGGCGTTCAATAAATTCCACGATTTTCAGATAACTGGGGCGGAAATCCTGCCCCCACTGGGAGACGCAGTGGGCCTCGTCCACGGCCACCATCGAGATCCGGGTCCCGCAGGCAAAGTCCAGGAACTCCTCGTTCAGCAGCCGTTCCGGGGCCACATAGATGATCGGGTACCGTCCGGCTCTGGCGTAACGGAGCGCGGCGGCGTACTGTCCCGGCGTCAGGGAGCTGTTCAGATAGGCCGCATGCAGCCCCGCCTGGTTCAGAGATTCCACCTGGTCCTTCATCAGGGAGATCAGCGGCGAAATCACCAGCGTGATCCCCGGCATCATCAAAGCCGGAAGCTGGTAGCAGATGGATTTGCCCGCGCCGGTGGGCATAATGCCCAGCGTATCCTTCCCCGACAGGATGCTGCCCACCAGCAGCTCCTGCCCCTCCCGGAAACGGTCATAGCCAAAATATTTCTTTAGTATTTCCAGAGCCGCCTGAATCTCTGCGGCTTTTTTCTCCTCTGCCGGTTTGTCTGTCTGAAGTTCGTTCATTCCTTCCCCCTGTAATTGTTTCTTTCTGTCCGAAAACCGGAGCATTTGCGCCGCCCGGTCTCTTTCCGCGCCCGGTTTCCGCTTCCCGGCGCGTTTTCCGCGGTTCCCCCGCCGAACTTTCGGGCTGCAGCCTTGATTATACTACTTCTGCTCTTCATTTGCCATAAAAATTTGCAGACCAGGCGGCGTTTCGGGGTCTTCCCAAAATCGGTCAACGGATTTATGATAGAATCATCCGCACACAAGGAGGCGTCGCAATGAACCAGAAATTTTTCTCTCTTCCCGCTCAAAAGCAGCAGGCGATCCTAAGCGCCGGTTACCGGGTGTTCTCCCAAAACACCTACAAAAACAGCCCGATGAGCCAGATCGCGGCCGAGGCCGGCATCAGCAAGTCCCTGCTCTTCCATTATTTTCAGAATAAGAAGGAACTGTATCTGTTCCTGTGGGAAAACTGCGCCCGCATTACCATCGAATATCTGAACCGCCACGACTGTTACGGGCGGAGGGACCTGTTCGACAGCCTGATGCGGGGCATGCAGGCCAAAATGGAGATCCTGCGGCTGTACCCGGATATGGGCGCGTTCACGGTCCGCGCATTCTATGAGAAGGACCCCGATATCACGGCCTATATCCAGGAAAGCATCTCCAGGCATTTTGATTTCAAGGCCGGTCAGACGCTTCTGAACCTGGACCCGGAGCAGTTTATCCCGGGTCTGGATATTGAAATGATGTATAAAGACATGTACTGGGCCGCGGAAGGGTACCTCTGGGAAATGATGCAGCGGGGCGAAATGGACATTCCGCAGATGGAACAGGATTTCCTGCGGCTGATCCGGTTCTGGGAACAGATCTATCTGCGGAAAAAGGAGGATTAACATGTACGCGATCCAAAC
This sequence comes from uncultured Lachnospiraceae bacterium, assembly GCA_947626915.1. Lineage (GTDB taxonomy): Bacteria > Bacillota > Clostridia > Lachnospirales > Lachnospiraceae > UBA3402. The sequence goes on along the minus strand of CANQUA010000040.1, from coordinate 19,337 downwards.
CGAACATCTGACTAAATCCTACGGCCGAAAACGCGGCATTGCCGACTTAAATCTGTCGGTCCGCAGCGGAGAATTTTTCGGCTTCATCGGTCCCAACGGAGCCGGCAAAAGCACCACGATCCGCACGCTTTTGGGGCTCCTGACGCCGACCTCCGGAAGCGCCCGGATCCTGGGAAGGGAGATCCGGACGGAAACGCGCGCGATCCTTTCCCAAACCGGCTATCTGCCGTCGGAAACCGCGTTCTACCCGGGCATGAAGGTCCGCGACGTGCTGAAACTGTCCGCCTGCCTGCGGGAGTACGGGCGGCGGGCGCACGAGGACAGGCCTGCTGCCCCATGCCTGCAATCCCCGGTCCCGGACCAAGCGGACATCCTCCTGGAGGGCCGGATCCTCTGCGAACGTCTTCAGCTGGACCCTTCCCGCCGCGTGGATGAGCTTTCGTTCGGCAGCCGCAAAAAAGCCGGCATCGTCTGCGCTCTGCAGCACCGGCCCCGGCTCCTGATCCTGGACGAACCCACCGGCGGTCTGGATCCGCTGATCCAGCGGGAATTTTTTGGGATCCTGAAGGAGTTTCACCAAGACGGCGCCACGATCTTTCTCTCCAGCCATATCCTGTCGGAGATCCAGCGGCACTGCACCCGGGCCGCGATCCTGCGGGACGGCCGCATGATCGCCTGCGACAGCGTGGAAAACCTGGCCCGCACCGGCGCACGGCGGGTCACGCTCCGGGTACGGGAAGCGCCATCCGCTCCAACCTGCGCCGGCCGGCTGGAAAAGGCCCTGTGCCCGCCGGACGGATCGTGCCCGGAACCGGAAACGCTGCTTCCTGACGGCATCCGCGATCTGCGGATTACCGGCGAAACAGTCCGTTTTCTCTACTGCGGAGACATGAACCGGCTGACGGCGGCGCTTGCAGAGTGCGATATCCGGGATCTGACGGTCACGGAACCGGATCTGGAAGAAATCTTCCTGCACTATTATACAGACGCGCCGTCCCCTTCAGCGAATCGTTCCCATTTCTGACACGCTGCCGCTGCGCGCCGTGACGGCAGCCCCTTTTCACGGATCGGAGGTCCTCTCTATGACGATTTTAAACCACGAACTGCGCCAGAACCGGCTTCCCTTTCTCATCTGGACCGGCTCCATCGCCCTGCTGCTGGCCGTCTGCATCGCCCTTTTCCCGGAAATAGAGAGCCAGATGGAAGACGTCAGCAGTCTTTTCGCCTCCATGGGCAGCTTCACGGCGGCCTTCGGCATGGACCGGCTGGATCTGGGCGCCTTTTCCGGCTTCTACGCCGTCGAGTGCGGCAATGTGCTGGGCCTGGGCGGCGCTTTTTTCGCAGCCCTCACGGCCGCCTCCATTCTTTCCAAAGAAGAGCGGGACAAAACCGCGGAATTTCTGCTGACCCACCCTGTGTCCCGCTCCCGCGCCGCCACGGAAAAGCTCTGCGCCGCCGCGGTGCAGGTGACCGCCATGAATCTGCTGATCTTCGCGGTTTCCGCAGGCTCCGCCGCCGTCATCGGCGAGACGCTCCTGCGGAAAGAATTTCTGCTCCTTCACCTGGCCTATCTGCTGATGCAGCTGGAAATCACCGGCATCTGCTTCGGCCTCTCCGCGTTCCTGCGCAGAAGCAGCCCCGGCGCGGGGCTCGGCCTGGCCGCCGCCCTGTACGTACTGAACCTGACTGCCAACATTGCCGAAAGCGCCCGGTTCCTCCGCTGGCCGACGCCCTTCGCCTACTGCGAAGGCGCGGACATCACGGCGCGGGGAGGGCTGGATGTGAGCCTGGTCCTGACCGGCCTGCTCTTCGGCGCAGCCGGCATCACGGCCGCTTACGTGAAATACTGCCGGAAAGACATCGCGGCCTGATGTAGATTTTTTCCCGTTTCGGTGGTATAATGCTCTCTGTCGGACGAATAACTGCCCGGCAAATTTGCATTGACCAATTCTAAAGGAGACCGGCTATGAATACAAAATGGAACCCGACGCTTTTGAAATGGACCAGAGAACCCAAACATTATACCGTCACGGACAACCGGATCGAGATCCTCACGCAGCCCCATACGGATCTGTGGCAGAGAACCTATTACCACTTCCGCAACGACAACGCGCCCTTACTGCTGATGGAAACCGACGAAACCTACTTTTCCTTTGTCGTTAAGACAGAATTTGAAAGCAAACGCCGCTATGACCAGTGCGGCGTCGCCGTGTACCTGGACAGTGAGAACTGGCTGAAGGCTTCCATTGAATATGAAAACGAAACCATCCAGCGTTTAGGCGCCGTCGTGACCAATCACGGATATTCCGACTGGTCCACCACGGACATAGACGCTTCCGTCAAGTCCATGTGGTTCCGTCTCAGCCGCAGGGAACAGGATTTCTGCGTCGAAAACTCCACGGACGGGATCCTTTATCATCAGATGCGCATCTGCCATCTGTTCCATGCCGCCGGGCGCATCCCCTTCGGCATCTACGCCTGCAGCCCGGAGGACTCTTCCTTCAAAGCGGCGTTTACCCATATGGAAATCACAGACTGCGCATGGCCCGCTCATGCCGGCCAGGCTCCCGACCGGGAAGACTGACCCTTTCCGTTCCTCCGTTCTGAAAGCAAAGCCGGAAAATCCCTGCGTCCGGCTTTTTTTGGCGGCCGCAGGGATTTCCGCAAAGATTTTCTATCTGAGTCTTGCTATTATTCCGGAAAAAGAATATAATATTGAGCAACACGACCAAAATCAAAAGGAGCAGGAAATCATGCGCTATATTTCAACGGCCGACGCTGCGAAACGGTGGAGTCTGTCCCAGCGCCGCGTGATTGTATTGTGTTCGGAAAGCCGCATTCCCGGCGCGGAAAAAATCGGAAATACATGGCTCATTCCTGACGATGCTGAAAAACCCGCGGACGCCCGCATAAAAAGCGGCGCATACCGAAAGTCCGGTTTAAGACAATAAGGAGGAATCATTCTATGCAAAAAACACGACCGCTGCGCTTCACGCTGGCCGCGCTGCTTCTGGCGTCTCTCTGCCTCACCGTTTGGGCAGCAGAATCGCCGGAGGTTCTCCGGGTGGGCTTTTTTGCCTTTTCCGGCTATCACATCATAGATGAAAACGGCCACCGGAGCGGCTACGGCTACGAATTTCTCCAGCGGCTGGCCATTCACGGCGGATGGTCCTATGAATACCTGGGATACGATGGTTCCTACGCCGACGCCCTGGATATGCTGCGGGACGGGACGGTGGATATCGTCACCTCCGTCTCCAAAACTCCGCAGCGGGAGGAAGAATTCCTGTTCTCCGATCAGTCCATCGGCGTCAATTCCACCATTTTCACCGTGAAATCCGGGAATCAGGATATCGTGGAAGGCGACTACGCCACCTACGACGGCATCACCGTGGGGATGCTGGAGGGAAACTCCAAAAACGCCAACTTTGAACGGTTCGCGGAAGAACACGGCTTCGCCTTCCGGCCTGCCTACTTCACCGATCAGGACGACCTCTCCGCCGCCCTGCAGAACGGTACCGTGGACGGCGCCGTTACCGGAAGCCTCCGGCTGCTGGAAAACGAATGGGTGCTGGAGTCCTTCGACGCCAGTCCCTTCTACATATGCACCCGGAAGGACCGCACGGAGCTGATGGACCGGATCAATGAGGCGATTAACGAGATGGACCTTCACGACCCCAACTGGCGGGATGTACTCCATAACACCTATTACTCCACCGACCAGGACGGTTCGGTCATCATGAATGCCGGCGAGCGCCGCTTTCTGGAGGAACATCACGCTTCCGGCGTCCCTCTGCGGGTGCTGATGGATCCCGCGCGGATCCCCTACTGCTATTTCCAGGACGGCCAGGCCAGGGGCATCCTTCCCGCCATTTTTGATACTCTGGCCCAGCGTCTTGACCTGAATTATGAATTTATTCCGGTGAAAGACCGGAACGAATACTACTCCTTCCGCGCATCCGGCGCGGCGGATGTGGTGCTGGATTTTACCGGCGACTACTATCTGGCGGAGGAAGAGGGCTACAAGATCACCGTTCCCTATTTCCGAACCAGTTTTTCCCGCCTGACCCTGAACGGCTTCGCCGGAACGATCGAGCGGCTGGCGGTACTGGCGCAGGCGGACGCCATCGAACGCCTGGTTGCCAGCCGCTATCCCGAAGACACCCTCATCCGGTATTCCGACACGGACGACTGCGTTCAGGCGGTGCTGGACGGCGAAGCCGACGCCACCATTCTCTATTCCTACACCGCTGATCGGTATGTCCAGCAGGATGTCCGCAACCGGCTGAATTCCATCTCTTTCGGAGAGATTTCACTGTCCTTTGCCGTGGGAAACAACGTCCCCGGCGGCCGCTATCTGCTTTCTCTCCTGGACAAGGGGGCCGACAGCCTGACCGATGCGGAACTTGACAGCTTTGTGGCCAGCGAGGTCGAGGCCGGGCTGAAAAACGACGTCAGCCTGACCGACTTCCTGTACCAGAACCCCATTTACAGCATCGTGGGAGTCGCCATCATACTCCTTCTCCTCTTCGCCCTGGCCATGCTGGCGGTGCGGACCCGCAATCAGAAGCAGCTGGAGAAAAAAGTTGCGAAAGCCACCAGTGAACTGCAGATCAAAACCCAGGAGCTGACGCGGGCCCTTCAGGCGGCCGACGCCGCCAACCAGGCCAAGACGACGTTCCTCAACAGCATGTCCCACGACATACGCACCCCCATGAACGCCATTATCGGCTATACGGCCCTGACCACCACCCATCTGGACAACCGGGAACGGGCGCAGGACTATCTGGCCAAGATCGCCCAGGCGTCCAATCATCTGCTCTCCCTCATCAACGATGTCCTGGACATGAGCCGCATCGAGTCGGGCAAGGTTACGATCAAAGAACATCCGGAGAACCTGGCGGATATCCTGCAGGGCCTGCGGAATATCATTCAGTCCGACATCCACGCCAAGCAGATGGAACTGTTCATCGATACCGTGGATGTGGTGGACGAGGAGGTATACTGCGACAAGCTGCGCCTGAATCAGATCCTGCTGAACCTGACCTCCAACGCCGTTAAATTCACGCCTGCGGGAGGCTCGGTATCCATACGGGTCACCCAGAAGCCCTGCAGATCCCAGGGGCGCGGTCTCTACGAATTCCGGGTCAGCGATACCGGCATCGGCATGAGTCCCGAATTTGCCAAGACCGTGTTTGAGCCCTTCACCCGGGAACAGACCTCCACGGTCAGTGGTATCCAGGGCACCGGCCTGGGCATGGCCATCACCAAAAATATCGTGGACATGATGGGCGGCACCATCCGCGTGGAGAGCGAGCCGGGGAAAGGAACTACCTTCACCGTGAATCTGGAGCTGCGCTTCTCTTCCACCCATCAGGAAATCGATCCGATCGCGGAGCTTGCGGGTTTCCGGGCCCTGGTGGTGGACGACGACATGATCTGCTGCCAGAGCGTGTCCAAAATGCTCCGGCAGATCGGTATGCGGGCGGAGTGGGCTCCGTCCGGCCAGGAGGCCATCGCGCGCACCACGGAAGCCGTGGATCTCGCCGATCCCTTCGAGGTTTATATCGTGGACTGGTCCATGCCCGGCCTCAGCGGCATCGAGACGGTCCGCCAGATCCGCAATATCGTGGGAGAGGACTCTCCCATTATCCTGATGTCCGCCTATGACTGGGCAGATATCGAGACGGAGGCCCGCAACGCCGGCGTCACCGGCTTCATCAGCAAGCCCCTCTTCGTTTCCGATCTCCACCATACGCTGGAGCGCAGCCTGGGTCTGTCCGTGGAAGAATCTTCCGTGAAAACGGCGGCGCCGAGCAGGGAGGACAGCTTCGCAGGCAAACGCATCCTTCTGGTCGAGGACAACGAACTCAACCGGGAGATCGCGACCGAGATCCTGCAGGAAGCCGGCTTTCTGGTGGAATGCGCCGAAAACGGCAGGCAGGCCTGCGATATGGTCAGCGCGTCCGAGCCGGGATACTACCACCTGATCCTGATGGATATCCAGATGCCGATCATGGACGGATACGCCGCCACCCGCATCATCCGGTCCCTGGAAGATCCGGCTCTGTCCAGCCTGCCCATTATCGCCATGACCGCCAACGCCTTCGAGGAAGACCGGGAACGGGCGATTCAGGCGGGCATGAACGGCCACCTGGCCAAGCCCATCGATCTGGACCAAATGATGGCCCAGCTGCGGAATCTGTTCTCCGGAAAAGCCTGAGCCGGCCCGGAGTGTTATTCTCCCGCGCCGGCGCAAGCGGCGCCCTTTGATAAAACCACGACAGAAAAGAGGAAACCGACCATGCAGGAATTTTCTTACAGACAGATGGAAGACGGAAACTATTGCGTCACCGGATATCAGGGGGATGAAGCCGAAGTGACGATTCCCGCCTCTTACAATGAAATCCCCGTAACCGTGCTGTTTGACCAGCTGTTCTCCGGACACACAGAAATCACTTCCGTCCATATCCCGGACACGGTCACCGATCTCGGTGAATTTTTATTTGACGGCTGCGTCAATCTCCGCCATCTCGATCTTCCGGCCAGCTTGACCACCCTGTGGGGCTACACGTTCGCACGCTGCGGGCTGGAAGAGATCATCCTGCCGGATCGGCTGACCAGCCTGCCGCCCTTTGCGTTCAAGGACTGCAAACAGCTGAAGCGCGTGGTCTGCGGAGCCGGCATGAAGAAAATATACGCCTGGGTATTCGGCGGCTGCGACCAGCTGAAGGAACTGGATTTCGGTCCCAACGTCCAGATCAGCCCGGAAGCGTTCCAGACGAAAGTGCTGAATACCTGATTTCAAAAACGGGGCCGCCGCAAAATATGGTTTTTGTAAAAACGGGTCATATAACAAGTTAAAAACAGGGACTGTCGCAAAATATGGTTTGTGCAGAAACGGGTCATATAGCAAGTTAAAAACAGCGGGAGAAAACATGAATCATTCGTGCTTTCTCCCGCTAACTATCAGGCGGCTTTTTGCATTATTCTATTTTGCAGCAGCCACTCACTGTCAGGCGGTTTTTTGCATCATTCTGTTTTGCAGCAGCCCCTGACGATTCCGATCTTTCTCCGGTAAGCCTGTCCAGCCCGTTTCCGGACTCAGACGACCTTGTGCTTCGCGATATAGACCGGGAAGCTGTCGGTGCCTTTCAGCTCCTTGCCGGAGGTAATCGTCACCTTCTTGTCGGTGATCACGTACTCTACGTTTGCGCCCTCTTCGATGACCGTATCCTGCATCAGCACGCAGTTCCGGACCTTCGCGCCCTTGCCGATCTTCACGCCGCGGAACAGGATGCTGTTCTCAATATCGCCTTCAATCACGCAGCCGTCTGCCACCAGCACGTTTTCCGCCACTGCGCCCGCGATGTAACGGGTCGGATTATCGTCACGGATCTTTGTGTAAATGGGGCTCGGACTGAAGAGCGCGTCCAGATTCCGGTCGTCCAGAAGCTTCATATTCTCGTCGAAATAGCTCTTCAGGTCGCTGATCCGGGCCACGTAGCCGTCGTACTTGTAGCCGTAGACCTTCATACGGTCCAGGTGGGGAGACAGGATGTCCCGCTCAAAGAGGGACATACCGCGGACGCTGCCCACATTGACCATATCGATCAGCAGCTCCCGTTTCACCACATAGTAATTCATGGAGAAATTCACTTTGCCGTCCTGGGTGGGATTCATATACATATAATTCACCCGCTGGTCCTCATCCATATCGATCGTATAATACAGATCGACGTCCTGCCCATGGACCGCCTTGGCGGAATCCGGAATCTCTCCCTCCGTGTAAGCGATCGTTACATCGGCGCCGGTCCGGACATGCTGGTCGATCAGCGCGTTGAAATCAAAATTGGCGACGATATTCGTATCCGCCAGGACCACATAGGTCTCTTTCTGGGTGCGGAGGAAATCCAGGATGCTGGCCAGCGCTTCCACGCGGCCGTTATATATCTTTACGGTCTTTTCCGCGAACGGAGGAATGATATTCAGGCCGCCGTTCTTGCGGGCCAGGTCCCATTCGCGCCCGGAGCCTAAATGATCCATCAGGGACAGATAGTTTCTGCGGACGATCAGGGAGATATTGTCGATGCCGCAGTTTACCATGCTGGACAGGACGAAATCCACGATGCGGTAACGTCCGCCGAATGGGATCGAGGCCATCAGGCGCTCATTCACCAGCTCCGGAACCAGAGAATCATAACTGTTTGGGAACAGGACGCCCAATACGTCTGCGTTGGTATTTACCACTGCTGTTCACCGCCTTTCACATTATTCCTGACCATGGCATTGGGTCCGATCACGGCCCCTTCGCCGATAAATACGTTGTTTCCTACGGTCGCCACGCCTTTTTCCTCGCCGGCGGGCATGGCCCCGACAACCGCGTTCTCACCGATCTCCACGTTCTCAGCGATGATGCAGTGCTTCACGACCGCGCCGGATTTGATGACCGTGCCGCCCATGACGACCGCGTCCTCGACCTCCGCGCCCTCTTCCACGCGCACGCCCGCAAACAGGATCGAATGCTTCACCCTGCCGTTTACGCGGCAGCCGTCGGTGATCATGGAATTCTCCACGACGGCGCCCTTGCCGATCTTATGGCCGGTCATGCCGCTGTTCCGGCTGTAGATCTTCCAGTCGTCGTCGAACAGGTTGATGCCGCTGTGCTCCGGATCCAGGACCTCCATGTTCGCTTCCCAGAGGGAGGAAATCGTCCCCACGTCCTTCCAGTAGCCGTTGAAATGATAGGCGTACATCCTGCGGTTATCGCGGAACAGGTTCGGGATAATGTTCTTGCCGAAGTCGTTCTCGGAATTCGGGTCGGCTTCGTCTTCCTCCAGATACTGCTTCAGAATATCCCAGTTGAAAATGTAGATGCCCATGGACGCCAGGTTGGACTTGGGCTCCTTCGGCTTCTCCTGGAACTCGGTGATCCGGTCGTTTTCATCGGCCACCATGATGCCGAAGCGGGAAGCTTCCTCCCACGGCACCTCCATAACGGCTACGGAGAACTCCGCGCCCTTCTCTTTGTGGTAACGCAGAAAATCGCTGTAATCCTGCTTGCAGATCTGGTCGCCGGACAGGATGATGACATACTGCGGATCATATCTCTGGATAAACGAGATATTCTGGTAAATGGCATTGGCCGTGCCCTTGTACCAATCGGAACCGGACGCCTGCTGATAAGGCGGCAGGACATGGACGCCGCCATGGAGACGGTCCAGATCCCAGGGCTGCCCGTTGCCGATATACTCGTTCAGCACCAGCGGCTGATACTGGGTCAGAATCCCGACGGTATCAATGCCGGAATTGACACAGTTTGACAGTGGAAAATCGATAATTCTGTATTTTCCGCCAAAGGGAACGGCAGGTTTCGCCAGATTTTGGGTCAGCGTATACAGACGCGAACCCTGTCCGCCGGCAAGAAGCATTGCTATAATCTCTTTTGCCATGATAATCTCCCCCTCACATAAATTTGAGTTAGTTAGATTCTATCATAAAATAGGAATTTTTGATAGTCTTTTCTTACAATTTTTTGTAAAAATTAGTTAAAATGTTCAGTTTTTGGGGCGATTATACATTCAGCGGATGAAATTTGTCCTATTTCCCCACTCTGCAGCAGGCGCTGTGATGCCATTATTTTTACCAGCTTCGATACATTTTATGAGCCATGCCATGTTTCTCGCCAGATTGCGCATGGTCTGGAGTCCCTCGGCATCCTGCATGACTTCCTCCGGCGAATTGCCGTGGACCATATTCCAATAGGTTGAGGAAACCACCGGCATCTGATTGATGGTCAGATGTTTCAGCAGCGCGTCAAGAGACGCGGTGGTGCCTCCCCGCCGGGCGGAGACCACGACGGCCGCCGGTTTCTGTGCGAAATTGCGGCTGCCGGCATAAAACATACGGTCCATCAGGGACAAAATCCGGCCGTTGGGATGGGCGTAGTAAACCGGGCTTCCGAAAATGAACCCGTCCGCCTCCGCGGCCAGCTCGAGCCACTGATTGACCGGGTCGTCGTTAAAGACGCAGCGGGACTTTCCGGCGCAGCCGCCGCAGCTGATGCAGTCGCGGACCGGACCGTTCCCGGCCTGCAGGATCTGCGCTTCGATTCCCTCTTCCTCGAGGGTTTTCGCAATCTCCGACAAAGCGGTGAAGGTACAGCCGTTCTTATGCGGGCTTCCGTTAAAAAGTAAAACTTTCATGCTATGTATTCCTCCTGATAGAATAATTTACAGTTCCTTCCATTATGATGGCGCGGCGGCCGGAACCGCGGCATGGCGGCGGTCCTTCCTTTCACATCTTCCGCCCCCGCCGCCGGTTTTCCGCACAGGCGCTTACGTCTCGGTCTCTTCCGGTTCCTCCTCCCCCGTCTCCGCCTGCAGTTCTTCCTCCGCCTCGCTTCGGAATTCCGCGGCCCGGACCGGATCGATCTCCGGCAGATTCTCCTTCGAGCCGATGCCGAACCTGCGCAAAAACTCCTCCGTCGTCGCAAAAAGCGCGGGACGGCCGGGCGCGTCCAGGCGGCCGATCTCTTCCACCAGCCCGTACTCCACGAGGCGGTTGACCGCGTGGTCGGAATTCACCCCGCGGATCTTCTCGATCTCCAGCCTGGTCACCGGCTGCTTGTAGGCAATGATGGACAGGGTTTCCAGGGCCACCTCCGACAGACTCTGCTTCTTCGGCGCGGAGGCCACACGGATCAGGTTCTCATAGTATTTTCCGCGGGTGCAGAGCTGATAGCTGTCCTCCAGCCGTATGATCTCCATCCCCCGGTTCTCCCGTTCATAGCGGAGAATCAGATTCTCCATCACCGTCTGCGCGGTCTTCTGGCTCTGGTCAATGGCCACCGCCAGATGCTTCAGATCCACCGGCCGCCCCATGGTAAACAATACCGCTTCCAGGATCGCTTCCCAGTCATCCTCCGGATACAGGGTCACCACCGGCTCCGGCTCTTCCGCGCCCTCCTCCGGCGCAGTTCCGTCCGGCGCCCAGCCGGACTCTTCCTCCCATTCTCTGTCCATATCCGCTCCCTTTATGATTCGAAATCTTCCAGTCCTTCCAGATCCAGGCCGCCCAGACCGCTGTCCGGATCGATCGCCTCGATCTCCATATCGTCAAACAATTCCTCCTGGGTCAGGCAGATCCGCCCCAGCTTCATCAGCTCCAGTACGGCCAGAAACGTCACCACCACTTCCACCCTGTCCGGCTGTTCCGAAAGCATCTGCCGGAAGCTGAAACGCCGGTTCTGCCTGGCGTATTCCAGGACGGAGCCGATCTTTTTTTCCAGGCTCACCGCTTCCCGGCTGATGCTGCCGAACTTGCTGCGGATCGGATCCACGCGCTCTTCCTGCCGCTTCATCACCGAATCAAAGATTCTCTGCAGCTTCGCCAGCGTCAGCCCGTCCAGAACCTGGTCCAGATCCACCGGCTGTTCATACCGGGCCACCGCCCGCGGAATCGTCGGGTCCTTGTAGAAATGTTTCCGGGCGTCCTGCTCCATATCCTGCAGAAGCGCGGCCATGTATTTATACATTTTATACTCCAGCAGACGGGCCACCAGCTCCGCCCGCGGGTCTTCCTCCTCTTCCTCCTCCGTCTCCGGCGGAGGCAGAAGCATCCGACATTTGATGTCGATCAGCGTCGCCGCCATAACCAGGAATTCGCTGACCACATTCAGGTCCTCGGCTTCCATGCGGCTGACATATTCCAGATACTGCTGCGTGATCAGAACGATGGGGATATCATAAATGCTGACTTTGTTTTTCTCGATCAGATGCAGCAGCAGATCCAGGGGACCTTCAAAATTATCCAGTTTATAGGAGATGCTCATCGGTGCCTCACAGCCTCGCTTCTTCCCTTTGTGCCTTATCAGTATAGCAAAATTCTTCCGGCCTGTAAATACGCTTCCCGGACGCTGCGGCGGAACGCTCCTCCCCGCCGCCGGCCCCGGACGTGCCCGCGGGCTCCGGCCACCGAAGGAGCCTCCCCTGCGCCGGATGAAGCTTTATCACCACCAGCTCTGACGGATTGTTCAGCCGGATATTGATGGAATGCGTCCCCAGACCGCGGCTGACGATCATATAGCGCCCGTTTCTGCCGTGCAGACCGGCGCAGATTTTCTGAAAAAGCGTAAACTGCGGCGTCATCAGCCCGCCCAGTCCCGGCAGCCATACGGTGCCCCCGTGAAAATGGCCGGCCAGCGTCAGATCCGCTCCCCAGCGGGCATAGGCGCGCTGAAAGACCGGCGAATGAGCCAGCAGGATCTGATACCGCCCCGTCTCCGCCTTCCCCAGCCTTTTCTCTATGTAGCCCGGAGTCAGGGAAGCCGGCATGACTTTTTCATAATATTTTTCTTTCAGATCGACGCCGCTGATCCGGATATCCTCGCCCAGATCCGCGCTCTCATCCGCCAGATACCGGACCCCCGCTTTTCTCAGTTCCCTCACATACTCGTCGTACAGATCCCCGTAGCGGCCGCGGTCCCGGTCCATACGGTTCTCATGATTGCCGTTGCCGCAATAAACCGGATAGCGCTTCGCCAGCTTTTTTACGAGAAACAGGGCGGCATGGATATCCGCCCTTCTCTTCACGACCATCGTATCGCCGCCGATCAGCACCGCGTCCGGCTTCTCCCTGGCAATTCCCGCCAGGAGCCTTCTCTGCCCCGGTCCGAACTGATTATCGTGCAGGTCGGACAGAAACACCAGCGTCCGGTCTTTTTTTATCTTTTCCGACCACAATTCGTATTTTTCCGTCGTGAAGATCCTCCGTTCATAGGCGGAACGCAGGCACATCCACAGGCCCGCCCAGGCCGCGGCTATCCATTTCCACATGTTTTTCTCCCGCGCCGTCACATCGCCGTATACGGCGCCATCTCCAATCTGATAAAATATCCCTGCTCATGGCTGCACACCGGGCATTTCACCGGGGCCTGCGTACTCTGAAGCACCCAGCCGCAGTTTAAACACATCCAGCCGGTCTCCGTGTCTGAGACAAACAGCCTGTTCCGTTCCAGCAGATCCGCCATCCGTCCGAACCGGTCGCCGTGAACCTTCTCAATATCCGCGATCGGATGAAAGTGCCGATCTCGGAAAATCCCTCTTCCCTGGCCTGGCTCTCGCCCGCAAAGGCCCGCATCAGGTTCGCCGCCGTCTCGCTGGTTTTCCAATCCATTTTCACTACCTCCTGCTCTGTACTTCGGAGATAGTATAGGCAGCGGAAGGAAAAATATACCTGCGCGCCGCCGATTCTTCCGGACCCGCCGCGGCCCCCGCGCCCAATGGCGTTACTTCTGACTCCTGAACACCGGGTCCGCCGGATGGCCGCCTACCAGTTTCTGCATGGTCCGCTGCACCGCGTCCCGGGAATTCTTCCAGTCCTTATCCTTATTCAGGTAATCGTACTTCTCGATCAGCCAGTCGATATCCTCCTGGATCCGGTCCAGCTCCCGGTTCATCTGCTCAAACAAAACCGGGAATACCGCGTCCTGCTCTTTTTTGCCCAAGCCCTGGCCGCAGGCATCCACCAGATCCGCGAAATGATGAACGCAGAAGCCCTTGGATTCTTTCACAAGCTTCAGGAAATCCTTCTCATTTTTGACCTGATACAAAAATGTGTCAATGACCCGCCGGTAAGTTTCGTCCACCCGCCCGCAGACATAGCAGTGGCTCTCTTCTTTCCGGATCCATGCGCCTACGGAGGTGCCGGAATCCGGCTCTTTCTTCCTGAATTTTCCAAACATGGAAGCCGGTTCCGCCTTGAAGCCGGCCATCTCTTTTTTCAGCCCCTCGCGCACATGCTTCATCCGGGTCTTCAGGATCCAGGCGTTGCCCAGGCTGTTGCCGTAATCGTACATCATTTTCGTATGGCGCCTGCAGAAGCCTTTCCGGTCTGTCTGATCCCTGGTATCGCTTTCCATATAGGAGGAACCCAGCACAAATTCAATGGCTTTCTGTTCCAGGTCACGTTCAAGATAACAGAACGGGCATTCGTCGCCGGATACCAGCGCGTCGTGCAGCTCGATCGTATACAGTTTTTCTTCCATATTCATCCACCCCTCCGTTTTCTTCCATCATACACGGTTTTATGCCTTTTCGTCAAGCGGAGAATCCGCGGCGGGGCGGAAATCGCGGCCAGAAAAATTTTTAAGATTGCGAATAAAAAAGTAGCGCGCCGCGGGCAAACGGTGCTATACTGGTTTTATATTGAATTATTGGGGAAAAACAAGGAGGTACCACAGATGGATCATACTGCGCTGATCGGAATCATTCGTGATAATATCGGAAAAGTCATTGTCGGAAGAGAGGAAACCGTCGATCTGCTCCTGACCTGCCTGATCGCCAGGGGCCATGCGCTTCTGGAAGACGTGCCGGGAACCGGAAAAACCATGCTGGCGAAAGCATTGTCCAGGAGCATGGACCTGAGCTTTGCCCGGATCCAGTTTACGCCCGACCTGCTGCCCTCCGATGTGACGGGGCTTAACTATTTCAACCAGCAGGAAGGCCGCTTCGTACTGCGGCGGGGGCCGGTGTTCACCCACATTCTGCTGGCGGACGAGATCAACCGGGCCACTCCCAGGACCCAGTCCAGCCTGCTGGAATCCATGGAGGAACGGCAGGTCACCATCGACGGGGAAACTTACCGCCTGGAAGAACCGTTCCTGGTCATCGCGACCCAGAACCCGATCGAAACGGCCGGCACCTATCCCCTGCCGGAGGCCCAGATGGACCGGTTCCTGATGCAGCTTTCCATGGGATACCCGGACACGAAGGAAGAACTGAGGATCCTGGACCGTTTCGGAAAAGAGAACCCGCTGGAAGCGCTAAAGCCCGTCTGCAGCGGCGAAGAAATGAACGCACTTCGGGACGCCGCCTCCGAAATCTACGTGCATCCGGTTCTGAAGGAATACCTGATCGCCCTGGTCCAGGCCACCCGCAATGACCCCCAGATCCTGAACGGCGTCAGCCCCCGGGGCAGTCTGGCTTTCTATCGGGCCGTCCGCGCTTACGCTCTGGTCCGGGGACGCAGCTACGCGGTCCCGGAGGACATCAAGACCCTGGCCGTGCCCGTGCTGGCCCACCGTCTGGTGACCGCCCGGTCTTTCGGCATGCAGGCGTCCTCCGCTGACACGATCCGCAGGATACTGGCGACGGTTCCGCTGCCTACGGAGGATTGGGGAAAACGGTTATGAAACTGGTCGTTATTTTTGCCGTCGGCTGGATTTTCCTGGAGCTGCAGGCCATTCTGTACCACCGCTACTGGGCGAAGAACCTGTCCGTCCGGCTTTTCTTCGCGCAGAAGGCCGCTGTGGAGGGCGAAACCGGTCAGCTGAAAGAGGTCATTACCAACCGCAAATTTCTGCCGCTGCCCGTGCTGCACGTGAAATTCCAGATGGGCCGTTATCTGGTCTTCACCTCCTCCAGCAATTTTAAGATCACGGACCAGAACTACCGCAGCGACATTTTTTCCTGTATGCCCTGGCAGGAGATACGCAGGACCCTGGATTTTGACTGCAAAAAACGGGGATATTACCAGATCCGCGGCGCGGACCTGATCAGCTACGATCTGTTCTTCTTAAATCATTGCGTCGCTTCCCTGCCCATGGAAACCAGCATGTACGTATATCCGGGCCCGGCGGACCCTGTACGTCTGGATCTGCCGCTGAAAAACCTGCTGGGCCAGATCCTGGCGCGGCAGGCGCTGCTGCGGGATCCTTTCGAGACGCACTCCGTGCGCCCCTATCAGTCCTTCGATCCTTATAAGAGCATCAACTGGAAGGCCACCGCTCATACGGGAGAATTGAAAGTCAACGTCTATACGCCGGCTTCCTCCTGGAGAGTAACGCTTCTGCTCGACACGGAGTCCGACCTTCTGCTGAAGGACGAGGATCTGACCGAGGAAGCCATCCGGCTGTGCGGATCCATCGCGGAAAAAATGATCGAGCAGGGCGTTCCCGTGGCCGTTTTCAGCAATGGAAACGATTGTCTCACGGGCCGTCCCTCCCGCCTGGAGGCCGGCGCAGGCAAGGATCATCTCCGGAGCGTCATGGAACTGCTGTCCCGGGTGCAGATTTCCGCCGGGAATCTGGGGGCCCACGGGGCTCCGGCGCCCCGTTCAAACGCCTCTTCCTCGTACGCCGGCCGCGAAACGGATCCCCGGAGCGGAAGGGCCGCTTCCCTCCTCGCGCCCGCCCCTGCCCCGCAGGAAGCCGGCGGCGCCAAGGTCGCGGGCCAGCCGGAATCCCTTCCGATGGAAGAACTGCTCTATCTTATGACCGACCCGAAAAGCAACAGCTTCGGTTCCGATTCGTCTCTCTATGTGATGATCTCACCGGGCCAGCGGTCGTCCCTGGCTCAGGCATTCGACGATCTGTGCCGCCAGAGCCCCGGCTCGCAGTGGATCCTGCCCCGGCGGCCCGGCGACCAGCTTCGCATCAGCCAGCCCCGTTTCGCGGAGATCTATGAATGGGAGGTGCCCTATGTTTATACGTAAACTGTTCAATTACTGGATCTCCAAAGAACGCAGCGGCTTTTACACGTTCCTGGCTCTCGTCTGCGCCGTATCCTACTGGCTGGGGAGCATGATCGGAACCGGGTCGCCCCTGCTGGCAGGCAGGCTGAAGCTGGGCAGCTTTCTGGGATTTCTGGTACTGGCCGTGATGTTTTTCGTCCACAAAAATCTGAACTCTTACTATGAATTTCTCGGCCTTTTCAAAGACACGGACCATTTGCCCCAGAAGCAGATCGCCTTTGTAAATTCCTTCTGCATGACCGTTTTTCTGATCGCGGCGGTGATCGGCATCCTGATCGCGGCCTTCACCACGGAACCGCTGTGGGACGCGGTCGCCGACTGGTTTTCCCGCCGTCCCCGCATCGAGATCACAGAGGAAGTCCCGCCGGAAACAGAACCCTACGTGCCCGAACCCAGCATGGAAACTCCCGATTTTCGGACGCTGCTGGGAGAGCCGGCAGAAACCCCGGGCTGGGTGGAGGTGCTGAACAACATCACCGAAATCGCTGCGGCGTTCATCACGCTCGCCGTCATTTTCATCACGCTCCGCCACATGTCCAACCGGGTCTGGACCTATATCACCAAACCGCGGCTGACGGACGAAGACGAGAAAATCTACCTGAAACCCACGCTGGACCTGCCTCTCGAATTTCGTCCCGGCGAGGGGGAGGACGGACAGAAAAAGGGACTCCGGCACTTCCTCTCCTACACGGCCCGCCTGCGCAGGTATTATAAGAAGCAGATCCTGAAAGGCCGCCGCCGTCAGCATATTGTCCCCGATCCGCCGGAATGGGCCTCTCCCCGCGAGCTGGAACAGAGCGCCGCGATCGATAACGCCGTTCTCCATTCCCTCTATGAAAAAGCCCGCTACAGCGGTCAGGAATGTACGGAGGAAGACTGGCGCCGGGCCTGCGCAGACGCGGAGGAAAGAAACGAAATCGCGGACGAACCCGCATAGAAACGAAAACGGTCCCGCTTTTCCGGGGAAACAGGACGTTTTTTAGCAAAACAACATCCGCTGTCTCCCAGATATCCGGGACCGTTTTTTGACGCAAAAAGACCGCCGCACCCCGGCTGTATCCGGACCGCGCCCGCATCGTTTCCGCAGAGGGGAACCGGCATACCAGTTCGCCGGAACCTGCCGTCTGCCAAAACGCATCGTGCGATTCAGACGGAACGGTTTTTGCGGCAGCCTTTTTCATTGCTTCCACTTTCTGATTTTCGGGAAACGCGCCTCTGCGTCCCCGCTATTTCTCCGTGATCACCCCGTCAGCCGACACATTGACCCCAAGGGACCGGTCCTGCAGGAAACGAAACAGCCTCTGCCGCTCTGCCTCGTCAGTCACCAGACTGGTCCTGCAGCCGCTCTGCAGACAAGGAACGAACCGGAACTCCGAAAGCTTTCCCTCGACCAGCTCCACTTCCACGAGCCCTGTATCTCTGGTCCGGCTGTTGAACCAGAAATTGCCCAGACTGTAAAAGATCGGCACACCGTTGTAATACTCGGCGCCCTGAAGGTAATGGGTATGATCGCCGATGACCAGGTCGGCCCCGGCGTCGATATAGCTCCGGCCCAGCTCCCGCTGGTCTTCCTCAAACATAATGTCCGCTTCCGTGCCCCAATGGACATAGACCACGACGAAATCGCTCCTCGAGTCCGCCTCCCGGATCACCTCGCAGAATAAAGCCGGATCATAGGTGCGCAGGACTCCCGGCGCCGTGTCCGTGGCCTGTTTGGTATATACGTGATCCCGCTCGATCTGAGTCGCGCTGACATAGGCGATCTTGACGCCGTTCACCCGGAAATAGACGATATTCTTCGCCTCCTCCAGGTTCCGGCCGGCCCCCACATAGGGCACGCCGTACTGCTCCAGCGTAGACAGCGTATCCAGAAGCGCCTCCTCGCCGTAGTCATAGACATGGTTGTTGGCCAGCGACACGATATCCACCGACAGCTTGTCCAGATTCGCGGCCATGGACGGCTTCGTGCGGAACGTGAAGCCCTTGCCGGCCAGGGGCGCTCCCCGGTCGCTGTAGGTAAATTCATTGTTCAGCATCATAATATCCGCCGCGTCCATCCGCTCGATCAGGTCCGGCATGATGCACTGCGTAATATCGTCGCCTGTGCTGTGGTAATAGGCCATATTGGCGTAATTCTCCCCGAACCCCAGATCGCCCGCAAATGCCAGCGTCACCGTTCCCGGCCGGTGGGCCTTCACCTGAATGATTTCGTCTTCGTCCGGGTCTCTCGGCTCATAAGCCTCGACCCGCTCTTCTCCCGGCCGGATCTCGATGATCCCCGACTGCACGGCAAATCGGTTTTTCAGCGGGGCAGCAATATATCCCGACTGCGCGCCGATGCTGTTCTTCCGCGAAGCATCCATATAAAAGGAAGCGGCAGACGCGGCCTCCGCCGAAACGAGACAGACCGTCCCCATTCCCGCCGCCAGCAAAACCGCCGCCATCGCTTTATGATTCATAGACATCCCTCCGAATGCGCCTCCGCAGCACCCTGCACCGGCGCGGACAAACTTCCGCCTTCCATCGTTCAGACCGCCGCGCTCCTACCGCGGACAAGCCAGAACAGCGGTCTGCCGCGGCATAGCCTTGGTAATCGTCAAGGTATTCGTGTCATAAACGACCACATCCCCGCAAAGGTCCGTAAAATCTGACAGAGGCGCCAGCACATCGAAGCCGAATCCTTCCCCGCGGTAATGCATGGGAATCGTCACGTTCGGCCGGATCTGATCTGCGATCTTCTTTGCCTGCCCGGCATCGATCGTAAAGAATCCGCCCACCGGAACCAGCAGTACGTCCACCCCGTG
>CANQUA010000039.1 GCA_947626915.1 uncultured Lachnospiraceae bacterium | reverse complement strand
CTGGAAAATGCGATCGACGCCCGTGCGACAGCGGTCACCGTGGAGATCCGGGACGGAGGGATCTCCCTGCTCCGCGTGACCGACAATGGCTGCGGGATCCCCAAAGAGGAGGTGCCGCTGGCGTTTCTGCGCCATTCCACCAGCAAAATCCGATCGGCGGAGGATCTGACCGTCGTCTCTTCCCTCGGGTTCCGGGGCGAGGCTCTTTCCAGCATCGCGGCGGTGTCCCAGGTCGAGCTGATCACGAAAACGGCGGAGCAGCTGTCCGGTGTCCGGTACCTGATCGAGGGGGGAAAGGAGCGTTCGCTGGAAGAGATCGGCGCGCCGGACGGGACGACCTTCATTGTGCGGAACCTGTTTTACAATACGCCGGCCCGGCAGAAGTTCTTAAAGACGGCCCAGACGGAAGGGGCCCATGTGGCGGCGCTGGTGGAAAAGATCGCCATGTCCCATCCGGATATCTCGATCCGCCTCATTCAGAACAATCAGAACCGGCTGCATACCTCCGGCAATCATAACCTGAAGGATATCATTTATACGGTGTTCGGCAGGGATATCGCGGCCAATCTGCTGGCGGTGGATTACGAGCGGGAGATTCTCCAAATCCACGGGTTCGGCGGGAAGCCGGTGATCGCCCGGAGCAACCGGAACTTTGAAAATTATTATATCAACGGGCGGTATGTGAAAAGCTCCCTCGTGGCCAAGGCCATCGAAGAGGCGTACCGGCCGTTTATGATGCAGCATAAATATCCCTTTGTGCTTCTGCACATTCGGATCGAACCGGAATATCTGGATGTCAACGTGCATCCGACGAAAATGGAGCTGCGGTTCCGGGACGAAAACCAGATCTATCAGATGATCTTTGAGGCGCTCCGCGACGCCCTGTCCCACAAGGAGCTGATCCCCCAGGCGGAGGTGGGAAAGAAGGCGGAGCAGGAGAAAACGGAAAAGCTCCCGGAGCCGCGGCCGGAACCGTTCGAGGCCAGACGGCGGGAAAATCTGACCGGCCCCGGGAAGCTGCCGGCACGTCCCGCAGCCGCTTCCCGTCCGTCCGGGGCGGACGCATCTTACGCCTATGAGAACCGCTCCGTTTATCAGCACGTCGCGGAACGGCAGAGTGAGTACGGCGGGAATGGGGATTGCGGGCAGAATCCGGTTCCCGAAAGAGAAACCGGAACGGAGGATCGGACCACGGCGCAGCAGACGGCAGGCCCTGCAGAAACGCCGGCAGATTCCAACCTGCAGCCGCCTCCCTCCCGGGAAACGGTTCCCCAGGCAGACACGGCGCAGCAGCTGGATTTCTTTGAAGAAAAGCTCTTAGCTCCCGGCAGCCGCCTCCGCCATAAGCTGATCGGCCAGCTTTTTGACACCTACTGGCTGGTGGAATTCGGAAACAGCCTCTACATCATCGACCAGCACGCGGCCCATGAAAAGGTCCTGTACGAGCGCACGATGAAGACGCTTAAGAACCGGGAATATACTTCCCAGCTGGTGGACCCGCCGATTATCCTGACGCTCGGAAGCGAGGAGCAGGTGCTTCTGGCGAAATACGAGCGCTATTTTACAGAGATCGGCTTTGAAATCGAACCTTTCGGCGGAAACGAATACGCCGTCCGCGCCGTGCCGGACAATCTGTTTTCCATTGCCCGAAAAGAACTGCTGATGGAGATGCTGGACGATCTCTCCGACGACATTCTGACGGGCGGAACCGAATCCATTTACGACCGGGTAGCCACCATGTCCTGCAAAGCGGCCGTCAAGGGCAACCACGCGCTTTCGGCGATGGAAGCGGACCATCTGATCGACGAACTTTTGACGCTGGACAATCCCTACGCCTGTCCGCACGGCCGGCCCACCATCATTTCCATCAGCAAATATGAGCTGGAGAAAAAATTCAAACGGATCGTTTAGGCGGCGTCCGTTCCTGAATAGCAGGAGTTGCGCACATGAACGCATTTAGAGAAAAAGTGTTACAAGCTATAAGAATCTGTAATGAGGAATTGGAAAATAGAAAAAGAGGAGTATCAGGTGAAAGTACAGAAGAAGAACTAAATCATGTTATTTTGCCAGAATTAAACCGACTTTTAGTGATGATTGATAAAAAACAGTTTCCTCCCAAAAAAGAAAGATATCTTAATTCCTTTGCCCATGCCTTTACAGTATGGGGATGGAATATGCAGAAACCAACAGAGCTTTTCGTTTTGTTAACAGAATTGAATAATGAATTTAAAAAGATATAGGGTAACTTAACAATATCGTATAACGGAAGATTTTTCCACTGCTTTTCAAGTTTTGAGAAAGTAAAACTGCGCCGCAGCCTCGGAAGGCATCGCGCGGCGATTTTGTTCAATCGTGCATTGCAGGAGATCGATATGGAAAAAGTCGTTATTAAGAAGAAAATTTCCCTTGACACTCCCCAAATCTTATGGTATCCTATATTTAACATTTAAGTTAAATGTTAAATATAAAAACGGACATATATCCGCCGCGGCAATCGCAATACGAAGAACCGAATCGGCAAAACAGGAATCGAAGGAGGCGGCAGCATTGGCTCTGCAGGACACGTTAAAAGCCCTGGCCGACCCGATCCGGCGGGAGATCCTGAATCTCTTAAAGCGCGGACGGTTGTCGGCAGGAGAGATCGCGGACCATTTCCCGGTGACCGGAGCGTCTATCTCGCGGCATCTGTCGGTGCTGAAGGAGGCAGATCTGATCCGCGATCAGCGGGAAGGCAAATACATTTTTTATGAACTGAATACCTCCGTGCTGGAGGATGTGATGTTGTGGCTGACGGATCTGGGCTGCCAATCCGAGCCGTCCGGAAGCTATGAAATCACGGAAGAGAGGAGCGGTCCGCTATGATCCGAAAATATCGCTGGAAGATCCTGATTTCTTCCCTGCTCATTCTGTTTCCGCCTGCCCTGAGCCTGTTCCTGCTGACCAGTCCGGAGATCGGTCCGGATCTGTCCATGAACCGGCTGAAGATCCTGCTCTGGATGCCCGCCGTCATGCTGGCGGCGCACCTGATCGGGATCTGGTTCTGCCTGCACGACCCGAAGAACCGGGAGCAGCATCCGGCCGTTCTGGATTTCATTTTCTGGATCTGTCCGCTGGCGTCCGTGAGCGCCTGGGCGGCGGCGTACCAGGTGACGGCCGGCCGCTTCAACGACGGACCCTTCGTCACGTTCCTGGCGGTCGGCATGATGTTCCTGGCAATGGGCAATTATATGCCGAAAATCAGCCCGAATCAAACCCTCGGCATCCGCGTGCCATGGACGCTTTGGGACGAAGAAAACTGGAAAGCAACGCATCGGATGAGCGGACGGGTCTGGGTGATCTGCGGATGCCTGGTTTTGGCGGGCTGTTTTCTGCCGTGGGAGATCGGGAAGTACCTTATGGCCCCGGCGATCCTGACAGCTGCTTTCATTCCGATCGCGTATTCCTACCTGTTTTACCGCCGGAAGAAGAAACGCGGAGAGCCGGTGCGGGATCCGTCAAAGACCGTTTTTCAGAGCCCGAGGCAGCAGACGGCCGCCAGAGTCTCCGTCGCGGTCACGGTGCTGATCGTTGCGTTCATCGTGGTGACTTTATTCGTCGGCGATCTGCATTTCCGCTACGGGGAAGAGTCATTCACCGTTCATTCCGTCTACTGGCCGGACCTGAACGTGCGCTATGACGAGATCGAAAGCATGGAATACCGGCAGGTGGATTCGCCCGGCACGCGCACCAACGGCTACGGCAGTATGCGGCTGCTGATGGGGGATTTCAGGAACCGGGAATTCGGCTCCTATCTGCGGTACTCCTATACGGGGCACGGTCCCTGTATCGTGCTGAAGGTAAACGGAGAGACCATCGTTGTGGGCGGGAAAGACGAATCGGATACCCGGGCGGTCTATGAGGAGCTGACCGCACACACCGGGGGAACGTGATCTGTTTGGAAGAAGCCCTGCAAAAGCGGGGAACCGGCCGCACGCACAGAGTTACAAACACACAAATAAAAGGAGAGTGTACGTTATGGAATGGGGAACAGTTTCATCGGCAAGTATGGCGGGGATGGTATTTTCTTTGGCGGTCTCCGTCCTGGGTCCCGCGATTCTCGGGATCCTCGTATGGAAAAAGACAAAAGCATCCGGCGTCTCCCTGCTGGCCGGCTGCGGCATTTTTATCGTATTCGCGCTGATTCTGGAGCAGATACTGCATGTAGCGGTGCTTTCGTCGTTCAGCGTCATCCTGCAGAACAGTCTGTTTCTTTACGCGCTCTACGGCGGACTGGCCGCCGCGGCTTTTGAGGAATGCGGCCGGCTGCTGGCAATGAAATATCTGATGAAGAACCGGCTGGACGGCGGCAACGCGCTGATGTACGGAGTCGGCCACGGCGGCGCCGAAGCTATTCTCATCATGGGAATTACCTCTGTCAATAACCTGGCCAGCTCCATGATGATCAACAGCGGCGGGATCGGACAGACGCTGGCGCAGCTGGAGCCGGAACTCCAGGCGGTGACCTATGAACAGCTGTCGGCTCTGTGGCTCACGCCGGCATACCAGTTTTACCTGGGCGGAGTGGAACGGATCGCCGCCATGGCTCTGCAGCTCTGCTTGTCCGTTCTTGTATACAAGGCCGTAAAAACCGGGCGGAAACAGTACTTTGGGGCCGCGTTCCTGTTACATTTTCTGATGGATTTTCTGATGGTCATCGTCGCCGCGAATCTGCCGGTCTGGGCGGTGGAAGCGGTGCTTCTGGTCTTTACCGCCATCGTCGTCTGGCGCACGGCGGCGGTGTACCCGGAAAAACAGGGCGGGAAGCAAAGCTGAGACGCAAATTTCAGCGGTCAGCTATTGATTTTACCGGATGAATAAGGTATTCTATAGAGAGTGCCGCAGGCAAATGCTTTTCGCCGCGGCGCTCTCTGTTCTTTATTCCGCGGCGGCAGGGAAGCCCCGGGGAATACGCCCGAAAACGAAATGGCGCGGCGAAGGCCCGCCGAAAGGAGAAGCTTATGAAGATCACATTGCTTGGTACCGGAAACGCGGCGGTCACCGAATGTTATAATACCTGTTTTGTCCTGGAGGACGCGGGGCAATACCTGATGGTGGACGGAGGCGGCGGCAACGCGGTGCTCCATCAGCTGAAAGCGGCCGGATACGACTGGAAACAGATGCGGCATATTTTTGTGACGCACAAGCATATCGACCATCTTCTGGGCATCGTCTGGATGATCCGGCTGATCACCCAGAACATGCACCGGGGCAAATACGACGGCGAGGCCTGGATCTACGCCCATGACGAGGTCGTCGATATCCTGACCAGGATCTCAGAAATGGTGCTGGAGCAGAAAACGCTGCATTTCATCGGCGAACGCCTGCATTTTGTGACGCTGCGGGACGGCGGCACTTTTACAGCCATGGGCCGCGAGGTGAAGGTCTTTGATATTCAGTCCACCAAAGCCAAACAGTACGGCTTTACCATGAATTACGGCGACGGCCGGAAACTTACCTGCTGCGGGGACGAGCCCTACTGCGAATACGAACGTCCCTACGCGGAGGGAAGCGACTGGCTGCTGCACGAAGCATTCTGCCTCTATTCCCAGGCGGATCTCTTCGATCCTTATAAAAAGAACCATTCCACGGTCAAGGACGCCTGCGAGCTGGCGCAGCGGCTGGGCGTAAAAAATCTGATCCTCTACCATACGGAGGATAAGAATATCCGGAACCGCAAGCAGCTCTATACGGAGGAAGGGCGGCAGTATTACAGCGGCCGTCTCTTTGTGCCGGACGATCTGGAGACGATCGAATTGTAACGACCCGCCGGGCAGCGGCGGAAAAACGGGACGGAGGCAGGAAGATGAACTTTTCCAGACTTGAAAACCAGATGATCGACGTCATAAAGGAGGAGCAGATCAAGCTGGGCTACCGCAGCGAAACGATCCGGCTCTATTATCCCCTGGAAACGCTGAACCGGCTGCTGGCGGCAGAAGAGAAACCGGACGCCCAAACCGGCGCGGCGGAAGGGCAGGGATTGTCTGCGGTTCCCGGCCCCTCTACCGGAAACTGCACTTTCGACGCTTCCGGGATGCAGGCGCTTCTGGAAAAAGAATTCCGAAGCCGGGTCTCAGACAGCCTGGGCGATGTTGCCGTCAGCCATAAGGGAGACCGGTTCTGTTTCCGGATCCCTCCGGAGGGCGCCGATTACGTTCACCGTTCCACGGATGAGAATGATTTTCTGGTCGGTTTCATCCGGCTGATCGGGCGGCACGGCTGCACCGTCGAGGAATTGCTGGCACATTTTCGCAAATATACGGACCGGATCCGGCTTCTGGAACTCCACGACGGCGAAGTGGATTATGTGATCTATTCCGAAACCGGGACGCCGGACGATTACCGCTACTGCATCACCGACGAGGGCTGCCATCTCATTTACCACCGGTTCACGCCGGAAGATTTTGCGGAACTGTATCCGGAATCCGGCGGCCTTTATCCATCTCAGTGAAGGAGACGCTCCCGACCCATGGACAAATTTCCTCTTATCATCCTGACCGGTCCCACGGCCGTGGGGAAAACCGAGCTTTCCGTCCGTCTGGCTCAGGCCGTCGGCGGCGAGATCATCAGCGCCGATTCCATGCAGGTTTACCGCCATATGGACATCGGCTCCGCCAAGATCACGCCCGCGGAAATGGGCGGCGTTCCCCATCATCTGATTGACGTGCTGGAACCGACCGAAGATTTTAATGTCGTTACGTTTCAGACCCTGGCGAAGGAAGCCCTGCGCGGAATCTGCAGCCGGGGCCATATACCGATCGTGGCCGGCGGAACGGGATTCTACATCCAGGCACTGCTTTATGATATCGATTTTACCCGGCAGGACAGCGACGCCGCTCTGCGCCGGGAATTGGAGCAGATGGCCGCCGAAAAAGGGGCGGAAGCCCTGCACGCCATACTGCAGGAACTGGATCCGGACGCAGCTCTGGCCATCCACGCCAACAATATCAAACGCACGATCCGGGCCATCGAGTTCTGCCGTCAGACCGGCTGGCGTATTTCCGTCCACAACGAGACCCAGAGAGCCAGGACCTCTCCGTACAGGTTCCTGTATTACGTTCTGACCGACGACCGTCCCGCCCTCTACGCGCGCATCGACCGGCGGGTCGACCGGATGATGGAGCAGGGGCTTGTGGAGGAGGTGCGCCGCCTGGCCGAAATTGGCTGCAACCGCGGGATGGTATCCATGCAGGGCCTGGGCTATAAGGAGATTCTGGCCTGTCTTGACGGGGAATGTTCCCTGGAGGAGGCCGTCCGCGTCATCAAGCGGGATACCCGCCATTTTGCCAAACGGCAGCTGACCTGGTTCAGGCGGGAGCGGGATGTGCGCTGGCTGAATCTTCCGGATTTTGACCACGACAGAGAGCGCGTGCTTGCCCATATCATCCAGGAAGCAGCCGAACAGAAATTAATATCCTGAAAACCGTATTGCAGAAAGAGAGAACTCACACTTATGAATCAGACAGAGCTTACAGACATGTATGCTTCCCTGGGCATCAGCAACCGGGTAGTTCGGTTCGCGGCGTCTGTCGAGGAAGCTTTAAAAGAACGGTTCGCGCAGATCGATGCCCGCGCCGAATATAACCAGTTAAAGGTTCTGAAGGCCATGCAGCAGAACCGCGTCAGCGATATCCATTTTGCAGCCACCACCGGCTACGGCTACAACGATCTGGGGCGCGATACCCTGGAACAGGTCTACGCCTCCTGCTTTCATACGGAAGCGGCCCTGGTCCGCCCGCAGCTGATGAGCGGCACCCACGCCCTCCATATCGCCTTGTCCGGCAATCTCCGCCCCGGAGACGAATTGTTATCGCCGGTCGGAAAGCCTTATGATACGCTGGAAGAGGTGATTGGCATCCGGGAGTCCACAGGCTCCCTGAAAGAATACGGCGTTTCCTACCGGCAGGCGGATCTGCTGCCGGACGGTTCCTTCGATTATGAAGCGGTCAGGAAGGCAATCAATGAAAAAACCAAGCTGGTCACGATCCAGCGTTCCAGGGGCTACGCTACACGCCCTACCTTCTCGGTCGGCCAGATCGGCGAGCTGATCGCTTTCATCAAAGGGATCAAACCGGAGGTCATCTGCATGGTGGACAACTGTTACGGCGAATTTGTAGAGACCGCGGAACCCACGGACGTGGGAGCGGACATGATCGTCGGCTCCCTGATCAAAAATCCGGGCGGCGGCCTGGCTCCCATCGGCGGCTACATTGCCGGACGGAAGGACTGCATCGACCGCGCCGCGTACCGGCTGAGCGCTCCCGGACTCGGGCGGGAGGTAGGGGCCAGCCTGGGACTCAACCAGTCCCTTTACCAGGGGTTTTTCCTGGCGCCGACCGTGGTGGCAGGCGCCTTAAAGGGCGCTGTTTTCGCCGCAAATGTCTATGAAAAGCTGGGATTTTCGGTACACCCGAACGGAAGCGAGGAGCGGCATGATATCATCCAGGCCGTCACGTTCGGCAGCCCGGAAGGTGTCATCGCGTTCTGTCAGGGCATCCAGGCCGCCGCGCCCGTGGACAGCTATGTGAAGCCGGAGCCGTGGGATATGCCCGGCTACGATTCGCCGGTCATCATGGCCGCCGGCGCGTTTGTGCAGGGCTCCTCCATTGAGCTGAGCGCCGACGCCCCCATCCGACCCCCGTATTCCGTGTTTTTCCAGGGCGGCCTCACCTGGTACCACGCGAAGCTCGGCATTTTAAAGTCGCTCCAGTATCTGTGCGATGCCGGACTCGTAAAAGATCTTTGAGAACCGGTCCGGGGACACCATTATTTTATTTACATTTTATTTACGTTTTAGGAATTCCCGTATACATTGCTTCCGTTTTATGGTAAAATATACATGTGTATGCAATGGGATCCATCCCTGTGATTCGCGCTTGGAGAGCAGAAGACAGGAGCCTGTATGGATTCAAAGAAAATGAAAGAACTGCCTGCTGCCGACCGTCCCTATGAGCGCTGCGTCCGCTTAGGCCCCGAAGCGCTGAGCGACGAAGAACTTTTGTCCATCATCATCCGGACGGGCAGCCGCGACAGCAATTCCCTGGAAACCGCCAGGGAGGTGCTGCGTTTAAACTACCCCAACGACGGTATATTGGGGCTTTGCCGCCTGTCCCTGCCGGAGCTTATGCAGGTCAAAGGCATCGGGACGGTCAAGGGCATCCAGCTTCAATGTATCGGGGAACTGTCCAGACGGATCAGCAAACGCACGGCCGTTTCCCGGATCCAGGCGTTCAACGAACCGGATGAAGTAGCGAATTACTATATGGAAGACCTGCGTCATATGGAGAAGGAGCAGCTTCATGTGATGCTTCTGGATACGAAACGCAGGCTGATACGCGACCTGCAGATTTCTCAGGGAACGGTGAATTCGTCCCCTGCGGAGCCGCGGGATATTTTCGTCGAGGCCCTGCGGTACCGGGCGGTAGGGATCATACTGGTGCATAATCATCCCAGCGGCGATCCCACTCCCAGCAGGGACGATTGTCTGCTGACGAGCCGGATCAAAAAAGCGGGAGACCTGATCGGCATCCAGCTTCTGGATCATATCGTCGTCGGAGATCAGACCTACTGCAGTTTTAAAAAAGAAGGAAGGTTATAAATGAACTCCAAATATAACCGTTATATCTTAATCGGATTGACCCTGTGCTGTCTGGCCCTGATGGCCGTGACTTCCTTTACGGACCAGTGGCTGGCTCCGCTGCGCACGGCGGTCGGATATCTGGTGATCCCGATCCAGAACGGCATCAACCGGGTGGGCGTGGCCATCTATGACGAGGTGGAGGATTACACCCTGCTCAAGACCGCTCTGGCTGAAAATGATGCCCTGCGCGGGCAGATTGCGGAGCTGACCGAGGAGAATAACCGCTTGAACGCCGAGGTTTTTGAACTGGCCAGGCTGCGGGAGCTCTATGAGCTGGACCAGGAATACATGCAGTATGAAAAGACGGCCGCCAGGGTCATTGCCAACGATTCCGGGGACTGGTTCCGGGTGTTCCGCGTGGACAAAGGCTCTGCCGACGGCATCCGCGAGGGCTGCAACGTTCTGGCAGGAGGCGGGCTGATCGGCATCGTGACGGACGTGGGGGCCCATTACGCCACGGTGCGTTCCATTATCGACGATTCCAGCCGGGTCAGCGGCATGGCGCTTCAGTCCGGCGACACCTGCATCGTGGGAGGGGACCTGACCCTTTACAAGGAGGGCCGCCTGACCATCTCCAACATCCAGAAGGGCGCTGACATCAAGGACGGGGACCGGATCGTCACATCCGACATCAGTTCCACGTATCTGCCGGGGATCCTGATCGGCTACGCGACGGATATCACGCTGGACAATAACCAGCTGACCAGCTCCGGCCGCCTGGTGCCGGCAGCGGAATTCCGCAATCTCCGGGAGGTCCTGATCATCACGGAGCTGAAAGAAACCGAAGATCCGGAGGTGGACTGACATGCGGCGCGCGATCCTGAACCTGGTCCTGATCATTCTGGCGTTTGCGGTCCAGAACAGCGTTTTTCCGCTGATCCCGTTTCTGGCCGCCACCCCGAACCTGCTTCTGATCCTGACGTTTTCCTTTGCGTTTATGGGAGGGCAGCGGGAAGGGATGCTGTACGGCCTGCTGGCCGGTATCCTGCTGGATCTGTTTTACAGCGGCCCCTTCGGCTTTTATACGCTGTTTTATGTCTGCGCCGGATACTTGAACGGAATCTGCACGGAATATTATTATGAAGATTATATTACGCTGCCGCTGTTCCTCTGTGTTGCCAATGAACTGGCCTATAATTTTTACATTTACGTGTTCCGCTTCCTGATCCGGGGGCGGATCCGCTTCCTGTATTATTTCCGGGAGCTGATGGTCCCGGAGATCATTTTCACCGTAGTGGCGACCCTGTTCCTTTACCGTCTGCTGCTGTTCCTGAACCGGAAGTTAAAGGCCTTTGAAAGTGGGAGGGATACGACCCTTGTTTAGAGATATTCTTGAGTACGTCTGGATCATGCTGAAGCGCCTGATCACGTCGAGGATTTTTCTGCTGTTTCTGATTTTCACGGGAATGTTTGCGGTCCTGATCGGAAAACTGTTCGATCTCCAGATCATCCATGGACAGGACTATCTGGACGATTATGTCTCCACGACCTACCGGACCGTCTATACGCCGGGGACCCGCGGCAATATCTACGACGCAGACGGGAACCTGATCGCCTACAATGAACTGGCCTATTCCATAACCGTGCGCGACACAGGAACCTACAAAGGCAACCAGGCCATGAACCAGATGCTCTACCAGCTGGTAAAAATCCTGGAAAAGCACGGCGAGACCATTGAATCCCATCTGGACATCGGTTACGACACGGAGGGAGATCTGGTTTATACTTTCTCCTCGGAAGCCGCCCGCAAGCGCTTTCTCCGGGATTATTACGGGCTGACCTCCGTCAATAAGCTGGACGATAAAGACGGCAAATATCCTTCTGCGGTCACGGCCCAGGAGATCTTCGACCAGCTTAAGACCAAACGCTACGATCTGATCAGCCTGAAGGACAAAAAGGGCAATCCCGTCGAACTGACCGACCGGGAAGCCCTCCAGATCGCGCATATCCGCTACGCCCTGTCCCTGGTCGCCTACAGGAAATACCAGACGGTTACCGTATCTACCCACATCTCCCAGGAAACCGTGGCGGATATTGCGGAGCATATGGCGGATATGGACGGCGTCGAGATCGCCGAATCCACGGTCCGGGTCTACAACGACTCGGTCTATTTCGCCCCGATCCTCGGTTATACGGGGAAGGTCCAGGCGGAACAGCTGGACGCTTTGAAGGAGCAGGACCCCAACTATGACGCGGACGATATCGTCGGACGCACGGGGATCGAGGCCTCCATGGAAGCGGTGCTTCACGGCCAGAAGGGCGTCACCAACATGTACGTGGACAGCTACGGGCAGATCTTAAAGATCAGCGAGGATTCCACGGAGCCCACGGCCGGAAACGACATCTATCTGACGCTCCGCAGCGACCTCCAGAAAGGCATCTACCACCTGCTGGAGCAGCAGCTGGCCGGCGTGCTGGTATCCCACCTGGTAAACCATGACGTATCGGAAGAGGAAAACCGGGATTCCAGCAAGATCCAGGTTTCCATCAAAGACGCCTACTACCAGCTGATCAACAATAATATCCTTTCCCTGAACCATATGGCGGGAGACGAGGCCGACGCGGTCGAACAGGAGATCGTGCGCAAATTCGAAGCCTTCCGGGAACAGGTCCTGGACGAGATCCAGGCGGAGCTGGAAGATCCGCAGGCGCGGCCCATGTCCGAGCTTTCCGGGGACATGCAGTCCTATCTGAATTTTATCTGTTCCTATCTGGCCGGCAGCACCATCGGTGTGATCAAACGGGATGAAATTCCCGCGGACGACAAGACGGTTCTGGCCTGGAACGAGGGCAGCGTGAGCCTGCGGACGTATCTTTACGCAGGGATTTCCGGCGGCTGGGTCGATACCTCGCGGCTGGAGACCGAAAACAAATACTCGAGCGCCGATAAAAGCTTCCAGACCCTGACGGAGTACGTGATCGATTCCGTCCGGGACGATACCAGCTTCATCAAGCGCCTGTACCGGTACCTGGTGGACCGGGAGATCGTGACGGGGCGGGAGCTGTGCCTGGCCCTCTATTCTCAGGGAGTGCTGCCCTACGACGCGGAGCAGGCGGAGCTTCTGCGCACGAGCGGAGACGATTACGCCTACCAGTTTCTGTGCGATAAAATCACCAGCCTGGAGATTACGCCGGCCCAGCTGGCGCTGGATCCCTGTACCGCAGGCTGTACCGTAACCGACATAAGGACCGGCAAAGTCCTGGCGCTGGTCACCTACCCAAGCTATGACAACAACAAAATGTCCGGCACCGTGGACGCCGCCTATTTCAACAAACTGAACAACGACCTGTCCCGCCCCTTCTACAACAACGCGACGCAGGCATTGAAAGCCCCCGGCTCCACGTTCAAACCGGTCACGGCCGTAGCGGCGCTGGAAGAGGGCTATGTGGGCCTCGAGGAGACCATTGAATGTACCGGCCGCTACACGGACATCACGATTCCGCTACGCTGCTGGATCTACCCGGGCAGCCACGGCGCGCTGACCATCCGTCAGGGGATCCAGGAATCCTGCAACTATTTCTTTGCGGAGCTGGCCCACCGCATGTCCACGGACGAAAACGGCGTTTATTCTACGGACAAAGGCTTGAAAGTGATCCGAAAATATGCTACCATGTTCGGACTGGACCATACCTCCGGCATCGAGATCGACGAGAATCCGCCCAGCATCTCCAACGAGGACCCGGAGCGTTCCGCCATGGGGCAGGGCACCCACGCGTATACCAACGTGCAGCTTGCCCGCTATGTGACGGCCATTGCCAACCGGGGAACCGTGTTTGAGCTGAGCCTGATCGACCATATCAGCAGCGCGGACGGAGAAGTGATCCAGGCCTACGAG
This sequence comes from uncultured Lachnospiraceae bacterium, assembly GCA_947626915.1. Taxonomy (GTDB): domain Bacteria; phylum Bacillota; class Clostridia; order Lachnospirales; family Lachnospiraceae; genus UBA3402. The sequence goes on along the minus strand of CANQUA010000039.1, from coordinate 18,028 downwards.
CCGCGGATCGCCAATCAGCTGGAGATCGCGGATTCCACCTGGGACGCGGTGCAGGAAGGGATGCGGAACGTAATCGCCATCGGTTCGGTGCGCAGCATTTTCCAGGATCTGAACGTGGAGATCGCCGGCAAGACCGGTACGGCCCAGGAGAACTCCCGCGGCAACCACGCGTTCTTCATTTCTTACGGACCCTACGCCAACCCGGAGATCAGCGTGACCGTCAACATTCCCTACGGCTACAGTTCCTCGGAAGCGGCGGCCGCGGCGAAGAATGTTTACCAGCTTTACTACGGATATACCAATTTGGATTACATTTTGAATACAGGCGCCCTGGATGCCACGGACATCGTGGTCGGCGACTAAATAACAGCGATCAATTCATGGAAGGTGGGACTATGAAAAACACGGTTGTGATCAAAAGCAACAAAGCCGGCATGACGGTTATCCTGGATCCGGAGATCCCTTTTGAGCAGCTGGTATCCGATGTGGCCGACAAATTCGGCAGCAGCGCCAAATTCTGGGGTTCCGTGCAGATGACCCTTACGCTTTCCGGGCGGGAGATGACGCCGGAGGAAGAATTCCGGATCGTCAATACGATCACGGGGAATTCCCAGATCGAGGTGCTCTGCCTGCTGGATCAGGATCTGAACCGGACCCGGCGCTGTGAAAAGGCTTTGAACGAGAAACTGATGGAGCTTTCCGCCGCGACGGGGCAGTTTTACCGCGGCTGCCTGCGCTCCGGCGAGACCATTGACTCCGAAACCAGCATCGTCGTCATCGGCGATGTGGAGCAGGGGGCCAGGATCGTTTCCAAGGGCAATATTGTCGTGCTGGGCGATCTGTACGGCTCGGTCCACGCGGGGATATCGGGGAACGAGGACGCGGTGGTGGCCGCTTTTGAAATGGCGCCCTCCGGTCTGAAAATTGCCGATTTCGAGGCCAAATGTTCCGACCGGGGCAAACGCCTGGCCAGGGGACCGGTGATGGTCAGCGTGCAGGACGGACAGATCCGGATCGAAAGCATGAAAAAAAGTTTTTTCCGGCGATAAATTGTTAAAATAATACTGGAAATCTTTCTAAAGATAGGTTAGAATATCTGTGTCAGGCATTTGCCGGCAGGAAAGCCTGACGGGTAAAGGTAATCACAGGAAGCCCAGGAGGATGAGACATGAGCGAAGTCATCGTTATTACCTCCGGAAAAGGCGGGGTGGGCAAGACCACAACCTCTGCCAACATTGGGACAGGCCTGGCGATCCTGGGAAAACGCACGGTGATGATCGATACGGACATCGGCCTGCGCAATCTGGACGTAGTCATGGGACTGGAAAACAGGATCGTATACAACCTGGTAGATGTGGTGGAAGGCAACTGCAGAATGAAGCAGGCCCTGATCAGAGACAAAAGATACCCGAACCTGTATTTACTTCCCTCGGCGCAGACGAGGGATAAATCGGCAGTAAACCCTGAACAGATGATAAAATTAATCGACGATCTGCAGGAGGAATTTGATTACATACTGCTCGACTGCCCGGCCGGCATCGAGCAGGGTTTCCGCAACGCCGTGGCGGGCGCGGGACGGGCGCTGGTCGTGATCACGCCGGAGGTCTCCGCCATCCGCGACGCCGACCGCATCATCGGACTTCTCGAAAACGGCGAGATGCAGAGCATTCATCTGATCATCAACCGCGTGAGGGCCGATATGGTCCGCAGAGGAGACATGATGTCGGTGGATGATGTGATGGATATCCTGGCCGTTCCGCTTCTGGGAGCCGTTCCGGAAGATGAAGCCATCGTGATCTCCACGAACCAGGGAGAACCGCTGGCCGGTACGGATACCCCGGCAGGACAGGCCTATCTGGATATCTGCCGGAGACTTCTGGGAGAGGATGTGCCTCTGTCCCTCCCCAACGTATCCTATGGTTTATTGGGCAGACTGGCCGGATTCCTCAGGCGGGCCTGAGGGGACGGTTATGGACCGCAGACCTGCCGCGCCGCAGAAACGACGTTCAGGAGAGATCGCCAGGAGGCGGCTGAAGTTTCTCCTGACAGCGGATGAGACAGGGTTCCCGCCGGAGACCCTGGAAATGCTCCGCGATGATATCTGCCGCACAGTGTCAAAATATATGGAGGTGGATTCCGCCCAGATCGAGATGCGGGTGAGAAACGGCCTGATGCCGGCTCTTTATACGGTCATACCGATTAAGAGTCCGTTGGTAAGGGGAACCATGTAAAATGCTTTTTGATTATCATTTTCGCAGATACAATTTCCGCGTGATCCTGTATATGCTGGCGCTTTCCGTCATCGGCCTTATGGCCATCTGGAGCGCGACGAACCAGAACCAGGACATGCTGAATAAACAGATAATGGGAATCGGACTGGGGCTTTTGATCGCGTTGGTGCTTTCCGTCATCGACTATCATTTCATCCTCTCGTTCCATTTCCTGATCTACGCGGTCTGCATCGGCTTTCTCGTGGCGGTTCTGCTTTTCGGAAAGAGCCGCGGGATCGCCGTCCGGTGGCTGGAGCTTCCCGTGATCGGGCAGATCCAGCCGGCAGAATTTGTGAAAATCGGTCTGATCCTGTTTTACGCCTGGTATTTTCAGCGGTATCAGGAGAAGATCAATCATTTCCTGGTGGTAGCGGCGGCGGCGGTGTTTTTTGCGGTACCGGCCTACCTGATCTATGAGCAGCCGAACCTGTCCACCGTGATCGTACTGACGGTCACGGTGGCGGCTATTGTTTTTTCCTCCGGGATCAGCTACAAATGGATCCTGGGTGTTCTGGCAGTCGCGATCCCGGCCATGGCGCTGCTGTTTTACCTGCTTTTAAACGGTCTGATCCCGTTCATGAGAGGCTACCAGGCCAATCGTATCCTGGCCTGGTGGGATCCGGAGCTGTATTCGGATACCTATTACCAGCAGGAGAGTTCCATCATGGCCATCGGCTCCGGCCAGCTTTGGGGAAAGGGCTGGAACAACACGGGGATCTTGTCCGTAAAAGCCGGCAATTTCCTGGTGGAGGAGCAGAACGATTTTATTTTTGCCATCATCGGAGAGGAGTTCGGCTTTGTGGGGTCCCTTGTGGTCATCGGCCTGTACCTTCTCCTGATCTACGAATGTCTGATCATGGCTATGAGGGCTTCTGATCCGGCGGGACGGATGATCTGCGTGGGCGTGGCGGCGCTGCTGGCGTTCCAGAGCTTCGCCAACATTGCGGTTGCCACGGCGATCTTCCCCAATACGGGACTTCCGCTGCCGTTTATCAGTTCCGGCGTCAGTTCCCTTTTAAGTTTTTTTATCGGTATGGGTGTAGTGCTCAATGTTGGATTACAGCGAGAGTTTAACGACGAATGAAGGAGGAGCGTACATGAATGTTGGTTTGATAGCCCACGATTCCAAGAAAAAACTGATGCAGAATTTCTGCATTGCCTATCGCGGAATCTTAAGCAAAAATACTCTCTACGCCACAGGTACTACCGGCAGGCTGATCGAAGAGGTCACAAACCTGAATGTCCATAAATATCTGGCCGGCCATCTGGGCGGCGCAGAACAGATGTGTACGGATATCGAGCAGGATCAGCTGGATCTGGTTATCTTTTTCAGGGAGCCGGTGTCCCCCAAACGGACAGACCCGGACGAAAGCAGCATCATCCGGACCTGCGACCTCCATAATATACCGATCGCTACGAACCTGGCCACGGGAGAACTGCTGGTCAAGGCTCTGGAGCACGGCGATCTGGAATGGCGCGAGATGTATAAATGAAAGGGCGGACAAAACACATATATCCCGGTTTCCGGCTGCTTTTTACGGCTGGTTTCCTGTCCGTGAGCCTCTCTCTGGGCGGATGCGGCGTGATCGGAAGCTTCGGGGAGAGAGAGTTGCTATCCCCTTATTCCTTTGAGGAGGACGGTATTCCGCTGGGGGAGCTTCTGGAAGACGCCGCTTCCGGGTTTTCCGCTGTCAGGACCGGTCATGAGAGCTTCTTTACAGAGAGCCGGAATCTCTGTGTGGTGGGCGACGAATCGGTTTACGAGCCGGATCTGATCGACGCGGAGGCGGGGATCCTGTTTGATCTTGAAAACCGGCAGGTGCTTTACAGCAAAAACGCCTACGAGCGGCTGTACCCGGCCAGTATCACCAAGATCATGACGCTGCTTCTGGCGGCCAAATACGGCAATCTGTCCGATGTGGTGACGGTTACGAAGGACTCCGTGATCACCGAGAGCGGGGCGTCCCTGTGCGGGATCCACCCCGGCGACCGGCTGACGCTGGAGCAGCTTTTGTACGGCCTGATGCTTCCCTCCGGGAACGACGCCGGAGCCGCCATCGCGGTTCATCTGGCCGGAAGCATCGAGGCCTTCGCAGATATGATGAATGAGGAAGCCCGGCTGCTGGGGGCCACGGGCACACATTTTGTAAATCCCCACGGCCTGACGGACGAGGAGCATTACACGACCGCCTACGATCTATATCTGATCTACCAGGAGGCCCTGAAATACCCGCTGTTTCGGGAGGTGACGGGAACCGTTTCCTACCGGACCGAGTTTACGGGCGCTTCCGGGAAACCGGTTACGGTGTTGTGGGAGTCCAGCAATCAGTATTTAAACGGCAAGCGCAGTCAGCCGGAGGGCGTTACGGTCTTTTCCGGCAAAACCGGCACGACGATGGCGGCGGGCAGCTGCCTGATTCTGGGATCGCGGAATGACGCGAGCGGAAACGAATATATTTCCGTGGTGCTGAAGTCGCCCAACCGGGACAGTCTCTACGAGAACATGACAAAGTTAATCTCGATGATTGCCAAATAATGATTGCCTTTTGGATGATTCTATACTATAATTGAAAAGAAAACAAATAACTTTTTATACAAAACCAATAAACTCAAGGAGGACAAAAAATATGGTGCAGATTATTGCTGGCGACAAGGGAAAGGGAAAGACGAAATATCTGCTGGACAAGGCCAACGCGGCCATCAAAGAGGCGAAAGGTTCGATCGTTTATCTGGATAAAAGTTCCAAACATATGTACGAATTGAATAACAGGATTCGTCTGATCAATGTAAAGGGCTTCGATATCGACAGCAGTTCAGGCTTTATTGGTTTTGTTTGCGGTATTATTTCCCAGGACCACGATCTGGAAGTGATGTATCTGGACAGTTTTCTGAAACTGGCTTGTCTGGAAGGGCAGGATATTTCCGAAACCGTAGCCGCTCTGGACAAAATCGGCGAGAAATTTCATGTGACCTTTGTGCTGAGCGTATCGATGGATGCGGACCGTCTGCCGGAAAGCGTCAGGGATAAAGTGACGATCTCCCTGTGATCGGATACGGAAGATAGAAGAGGTTAAGAGCCTGGTATTCTTTATCAGGCTCTTTTGGCCTTTATAATACCAAAAGGGAGGATACCTGTTCCATGGCGAGGAAAAAGAAGAAAAAGATAATCAAATACCGCAGGCCTTTGCAGCTCAACATCGGTATGGTTATCTTCGCGCTTATTTTTCTGTATATGGCGTTTTATGTCTATCAGTATATAACCAGGAACAAGGTACAGCCCTACGAAGTAGTCGAGGGCTCCATTGTAAGCGACCGCAGTTTTACGGGGCTCATTCTGCGCAGCGAGACCGTCGAATACGCGGCGCAGAGCGGTTATATCAATTACTATGTGCGCGAGGGCAGGCGGGCCGCCGTCGGAACCAATATCTACTCCCTGGATGAGACGGGGCAGGCCGCCCGGATGCTGGAAGAGAACGCCCTGTCTCAGGAACTGCTTTCCGAGCAGGACCTGGCCAATATAAAAAGGGCCCTGTCCTCCTTCAGCCTGTCCTATTCGGACGAAAACTTTGACCAGGTCTACGACGCCAAATACTCTCTGGACTCCATGGTTTTGGAGTATTCGAATTTTAATTCGCTGAATATGGACGAAGTGCTGGTGCAGCAGCTGGGAGGCAATTTTTCCCAGGTCAAATCCGGCGTAAGCGGCGTGATTTCCTATTCCATCGACGGGTTTGAGGATCTGGAACCGGCTGCCGTGACCGCTGCCGCGTTCGACGAAAGCAGTTATTCCAGAGCGATCACCCATGCCGGCGACCTGATCGAACAGGGAACTCCGGTCTACAAGATCATAACCGATGATAACTGGTCCCTGCTGTTTCCGCTCTCCGATACTGACGTGGCGGAACTGGGAACCTCCGAGAGCCTGCAGGTACGGTTCCCGGGTGAGAATTTTACGACGACCGGAGCCTATTCCATGATCACGGGCGCGGACGGAAAGCCTTACGGGAAGCTGGATTTCTCCAAATATATGATTCAGTTCCTTTCCGACCGGTATGTGGATTTCCAGGTGATCATGGAGGTGGCCCAGGGACTGAAGATTCCCGTCAGTTCCGTGACGCAGAAAAACTTCTATCTGGTGCCGGTTTCCTATCTGACGACAGGCGGAGATTCGGACGAGGAGGGCTTTCTGAAGGAGATCTATACGGAAAACGGGACTCTGGTAGAGTTTATTCCGACGACAGTCTATTATTCTACCGATGAATTTTATTACATAGACACCGGGGAAGACGAAGAGATCCGTGCCGGCGATTATCTGGTGAAACCGGAATCCACAGACCGGTTCCAGATCGGACAGACCGCGTCCCTGCAGGGCGTATACAATATCAACCGCGGCTATTCGGTCTTCAAGCAGATAGAAATCCTGGCGCAGAACAATGAGTTCTATACGGTCCGCAAGGGCACCAGCTACGGCCTCAGCGTCTACGACCATATTGTATTGGACGCGTCTACCGTAGAAGGCGAGGGTGAACTGATTTATCAATAAGAGGTGAAGAAATGGTTGCGGAGAAATACCTGGAGATCCAAAAACGAGTGGAGAACGCGTGTGCGCGGGCCGGCCGGGATCCCGGCGAGGTGACGCTGATCGCAGTCAGCAAGACGAAGCCCGTCGGGATGCTGAACGAGGCCTACCAGGCCGGCGCACGGGATTTCGGAGAAAACAAGGTCCAGGAGATCCTGGAAAAATACCCCGTGCTGCCGCAGGACATCCGTTGGCATATGATCGGGCATCTGCAGACCAATAAGGTCCGCCAGGTGGTCGGCAAAGCCTGCCTGATCCATTCGGTCGATTCCGTAAAGCTGGCTGCAGAGATCGAGAAAGAATCCTCCAAACGGAACCTGGTCACGCCTATCCTTCTGGAAGTGAACGTGGCGGAAGAGGAGAGTAAATTCGGCTTCCATCTGTCGGAAACGGAACAGGCGCTGACGGAGATCGCGGCTTTTCCCCATGTCAGCATACAGGGCCTGATGACGATCGCTCCGTTTGTAAAGGACGCAGAAGAAAACCGGCAGATTTTTAGAAAATTGTATCAATTTTTTATTGACATAAAACAAAAAAAAGCTGATAATGTGTATATGAATGTTCTTTCCATGGGTATGACCGGCGACTTCGAGGTAGCGATCGAAGAGGGCGCGACCATGGTGAGAGTAGGCACCGGAATCTTCGGTGAACGAGAAAAGAGGGAGAATTGAAGCAATGAGTCTGTTTGGAAAATTTGTTGACAGCATCCGATTGAATGATAACGAAGATGACGATTACTTCCTGGATGACGATTACGAAGATGAGAAGCCTGCCAGAAAGCCTTTGTTCGGTGGGAAACGCGACGACGACTATTACGACGATTATGAAGAGGAAGAACCGCAGCCGGCGAAACCGCGCTTCCTGAATAACAACAGCCGTTCGGCTAAAGTGGTTCCGATGAAGCGCAGTACCGGGCTGGAGGTTTCCATGATCAAGCCTACCTCCATTGAAGATTCAAAGGAGATCTGCGATTATCTTCTGGCCGGAAAAGCGGTCGTCCTGAATATGGAGGGCCTTCAGACGGACGTGGCGCAGCGGATCATTGATTTTACCTCCGGTTCTACCTACGCCATCAACGGAAACCTGCAGAAGATATCCAATTATATCTTTATCGCCACACCGGAGTCCGTGGAATTGTCAGGAGATTTCCAGGATCTTTTAAACGGCAGCGGCGGGATGGACATGTCCGGCCTGAATCTGCGGATCTGATCGGCGGGACATCCTGTCGGTTCAAATGACAGCAGACAGACATTCCCCGGCTGCCGGAAGCTTTCAGCAGGCTGAGGAATGTCTGCTTTTTGTGTTCGGAATTTTATCTACGAGAATGGAGCGGAAACTATGGAAAAGCGACTGACCGTCCATGAGAACGGCGCCTCCATCTATGATATTGTGCTGGCGGATTCGTTTCACGGGCTTGCGCAGGAGATGGAGCGTTTATCGGTAAAGGAGCGCCGGATCTGTATCGTTACGGACTCTGCGGTAGCTGCCTTCTATCTGGAAGAGGTGAAGCGGATCCTGTCGGCGTGCTGCCGGGAGGTAAGTGTGTTTGTATTTCCCGCAGGCGAGGTCTCCAAGAACCTGGACACCGTTCGAAGCCTGTACGAGCATCTGATCCTGAATCATTTTGACAGAAAAGATATGCTGGCCGCCCTGGGCGGAGGCGTGACGGGAGACCTTTGCGGGTTTGCGGCCGCCACATACCTGCGCGGCATTTCATTCATCCAGATTCCCACGACGCTGCTGGCGCAGGTAGACAGTTCCATCGGCGGAAAAACCGGCGTCGATTTCGATTCCTACAAAAATATGGTGGGAGCGTTCCATATGCCGCGCCTGGTTTATACGAACGTACAGACGCTTAAAACGCTGACGGACGAACAGTTCAGCGCCGGGATGGGCGAGGTCATCAAACACGGTCTCATCAAAGACATCGCATATTACCGATGGCTTTCAGAACATGCGGAGCTTCTGCTGGCCAGAGAACCGGAGGCCTGTATCCGGACGATCCTGCGCAGCGACGAGATCAAGCGCAGCGTCGTGGAGGCGGATCCCACCGAGCAGGGAGAGCGGGCACTGCTGAATTTCGGTCATACGCTGGGACACGCGGTCGAAAAGTACATGGGTTTTTCCATGCTTCACGGTCACTGCGTAGGCCTGGGTATGCTGGCAGCCGTCCGGATCTGCGTCCGTAGAGGAATCTTAAATGAATCGCAGGAGCTGGAGCTGCGCGGAATTCTGCAGGCTTTTCATATGCCGGCGGAAGTGTCCGGCCTGTGTGCGGAGGATATCCTGGCGGCTACAAAAAATGACAAGAAAATGGACGGCGGCCGGATCCGTTTTATCCTTTTGAAACAGATTGGAGAAGCCATGATCGATACGCAGGTGACGGCAGAGGAAATGCGGGCGGGCCTGGAGGCCGTGCTGCGGCCGTGAGATGGTAAGACTCTTCGAAAAACATTTGCTGCCCAAATAAGGAGCTGATATGGAAAAAAGAATCCCGCGCATGGCGCTTTACTATTTGTTTGTCTTTTTTTTGTTCGAGCTGGATCAGTGGACCAAATATCTGGCTGTCAAACATTTAAAGGGGCAGGGTCCCTATGTGCTCCTGGACGGAGTCTTTGAATTCCTGTATTCGGAAAACAGAGGCGCGGCGTTCGGCATCCTGCAGGGAGGACAGGTGTTTTTCAGTCTGATTGCGATCCTGGTCCTTCTGGCCGTTATTTACGCGCTCTGGAAGCTGCCGCCGACCCAAAAATATCTGCCGATGATCCTTTGTCTGCTGCTGATCGCTTCGGGAGCGGCCGGCAATCTGTTCGACCGGCTGTCGGACGGCTACGTGGTAGACTTTTTATATTTCAGCCTCATCGATTTTCCGATCTTTAATGTGGCCGACTGCTATGTGACCGTTTCTACGGCCGTATTGTTTGTGCTGTTGTTCTTCGGATTCTACTCGGATGCGGATCTGGCTCTGCTGAAGCCGGGCAGAAAGGAGTCTGAATGAGACAGGAATATCAGGTAAAAGCGGGACAGGAGCAGCGGATCGACCGTTATCTGACGGAGGTCTGCGACGGGCTGTCCCGTTCTTATTTACAGAAGCTTCTGAAAGCCGGGGAAGTGTTTGTCAATGATGCCGCCGTGAAAGCCAATTATAAAACCTCGGCCGGCGACCGGATCGCATTGGAGCTTCCGGAACCGGAGGAGGCGGAGATCACCGCCAGAGAAATGCCGCTGGATATCGTTTATGAGGACGAAGATGTGATCCTGATCAATAAACCGAAAGGCATGGTGGTACATCCGGCCGCAGGACACATGGACGACACGCTGGTCAACGGCCTGATGGCCCATTGCCAGGGGCAATTATCCGGCATCAACGGCGTTATGCGCCCCGGCATCGTCCACCGGATCGACCGGGACACCACCGGTCTGCTGATCGTCTGCAAAAATGATACGGCCCATGCTTCCATTGCAGAGCAGTTAAAAGAGCACACGATTACGCGCCGGTACCAGGCTATTGTCTGCGGAGTACTGAAAGAGAACGAAGGGACCGTCGACGCACCCATCGGCCGGCATCCTGCAGACCGGAAAAAAATGTGCGCTTATGCGAAAAACGGCAGGAGAGCGGTGACACATTACAAGGTACTGGAGCGATTCGCCCGGTACACCTATGTCGAGTGCCGTCTGGAAACAGGCCGGACCCACCAGATCCGCGTTCATATGGCCTCGATCCATCACCCGGTCCTGGGCGACACGGTATACGGTCCGGAAAAATGCCCGTTTGATCTGGAAGGGCAGACGCTGCATGCGGGAGTCCTGGGTTTTAAACACCCCAGAACCGGCGAGTACATGGAATTTTGTGCGCCTCTTCCGGAGTATTTTTCCAGCCTGCTGGAAAAATTGCGCAAAATCAATTGATTCCCCTATACATTCTTAAAGTAATGGTTTATAATATCATAGACAGACATACCGGATATGTCTGGAAAGGAGAAGGCAGCATGGAAGGGAATCTGGTTTTTACAATCGGAAGGCAGGCCGGCAGCCTGGGGCGGACCATCGGACGCAAGCTGGCGGAAAAGAGGGGGATCAAATGCTACGACAAGGAGCTGTTGACTGAGGCGGCCAAAAACAGCGGGCTGTGCGAGGAACTGTTTAAAAGCAACGATGAAAAACCTACCAACAGTTTTCTGTATTCGCTGGTTATGGACACTTATTCCATGGGATACGGCGGTTCTCCCGCGTATATGGATATGCCGATCAACCATAAGATTTTTTTAGCCCAGTTTGATACGATCAAAAAACTGGCAGGAGAGGAGTCCTGCGTGATCGTCGGCCGCTGCGCCGATTACGCCCTGGCGGATTATCCTTACAAGGTCACGGTTTTCCTGACCGGAAACGAGGAAGATAAGATCAAACGGCTGATGGAGCTTCACCAGGTCAGCGAGTCCAAAGCCAGGGATATTATGATCAAGACAGACCGCAAGCGTTCCAGTTATTATAATTATTATTCCAATAAAAAATGGGGCGATGCCAGAGAATACGATCTCTGCATCAACAGCAGCTTTACCGGCGCGGACGGCGCAGTCGAACTGATCCAGAGGTTTGCTCAGATGAAATTCGGGGAAGCATAATATGAATGCGCTGGTCCTAAAGATCATCGCCATGCCCCTTATGCTTTGTGACCACATGTGGAGTACCGTATTGCCGGGATTTCCGCGGCTGACCACCATTGGCCGGATCTCGTTTCCTATTTTCGCTTTTCAGATCGCGGAGGGATTTGACAAGACCCATGACCGGAAAAAATATCTGAAGAGGGTGTTTATTTTCGCCCTCATATCAGAGCTTCCGTTCAATCTGATGGTGGGAGGAGGGTGGTTCTACCCGTTCCACCAGAATGTTATGTTTACCTTTTGCCTGGCAATTCTGGCTATGATGCTGCTGGAGGCGGCGAAAAAGAAAGGGAAACTCCTGTTTGTCCTGACCTTTGTCGTGCTGCTGCCCGTCAGTTATATACTGGGATTCATCACCTTCGTGGATTATTACGGTTACGGCATCTGGATGGTCCTGCTGTTTTATCTGTTCAAGGATATGCGGTGGGGGTGGATCGGAGAGCTTGCCGGCATGATCTATATCAACTGGGTCATGATCGGCGGGCTGGTTTTTATCGTCCCGATCCTCGGACATACGGCAGAAATACCGGAACAAGGGCTGGCTGTGCTGGCCCTCATACCAATCTGGCTATACAATGGCAAACAGGGTCCTCACAGCAAGGCCATCCAATACGCTTATTATGCGTTTTATCCCGTTCATATGCTGGTTCTGGCAATTATTGCGCTGTATATTCTTTGATTGCCGGGGCTCTGGGGCGGAACTTGTGCCGAGTGAAAGGTATTTAGATGATTTCTGAAAAGTAGTCCATGAAGACCAGTCGGTTATTCCAGTATCGACTGGTTTTTCAGGTACTTCAACGGATTTTATTCGTGAAACAATAATTTTTTCTTTCCGCGGCATATCCGGAAAGTCCAGCGTTTGTGCGGAGAGTGTAAGGCAGCGAAATCTAACTATTCGCGAAAGAATAGTTTAACGAATAGTTAGTCTGCTTTGGGCCGATTATCGCAGGAAGGAATCTCATCAATGAAACTGCAGCGTTTATACAGCCTGGTGCGCCAGGCGGCGGATGATTATCAGCTGATTCACGACGGTGACCGGATTGCCGTGGGCCTATCCGGCGGAAAAGACAGCGTCACGCTTCTTTATGCCTTGCACGGATTGCGGCAGTTTTATCCTCAAACATTTGATCTGTTCGGGATCACCGTAGATTTAGGTTTCGAGGGGTTCAATCTTGAACCGATTAAAACGCTCTGTGAGCGATTTTCCGTTCCCTATACGATTGTTTCTACAGATATTGGAAAAATTTTGTTTGATATCCGTCGCGAAAGCAACCCCTGTTCCTTATGTTCCAAGCTGCGGAAAGGCGCCCTGAATCAGGCTGCGCTGGAACTGGGCTGCAACAAAGTGGCCTATGCCCATCACAAGGACGACGTGGTGGAAACTTTGCTGTTGTCTATGATTTATGAGGGACGCTTTCATACCTTCGAACCAGGCACCTATCTGGATCAGACCGGTTTAACTGTGATCCGGCCCATGATCTATGTGTGTGAGGCGGACGTAATCGGTTTTAAAAACAAATATGAAATTCCGGTCTGCAAGAATCCCTGTCCGGCAGATGGTTATACGAAACGCGAATATGTTAAAAAATTAACAAAACAGATCGGATATGAAACCGGATCAGATATGAAAAATCAAATGTTCCACGCCATTCAAACCAGTCGTCTTCCCGGATGGGAACTGACAGGAAAGGACAAAAAACATGCCTAAGAATATTCCATATTATGAACAAAAGGACCGCGAAAATACGCTGCGCCTCCGTGAAATGATCAAAGAACTCCCTCCTTATTGCTCTGACTTTTTCAGAGGGATTGAGCAGCAAACCTCCTCTCGCACCCGGATCGCGTACGCCTACGATCTGCGGGTGTTTTTCGATTTTCTTCAGAAAGAAAACCCCATATTTGCGAAAATGGATCTCCGGGATATTGCCCTGGAGCATCTGGATGAACTCCATGTCACGGATCTGGAAGAATATATGGAGTACCTGAAATACCGGTTTAACGATAAAAATCAGGAGGTCGTCAATAAGGAACGCGGCATCATGCGCAAAATTTCTTCTCTGAAAAGCTTTTATAATTATTTCTATCGCACGGAACGTCTTAAAAACAACCCGGCCGCCCTGGTGCAGCTCCCGAAGCTTCGTGAAAAAGAGATCATCCGACTGGATGTCGACGAGGTCGCCATGCTGCTGGATGAAGTGGAAAGCGGCGATTCCCTGACAGATAAACAGCGGGCGTTCCACCAGAAGACGCATACACGGGACTTAGCGCTCCTCACTCTCCTTCTGGGAACCGGCATCCGCGTATCCGAATGTGTCGGACTGGATCTGACGGACGTCGATTTTAAAAATTCCGGGATCCGCGTCCACAGAAAAGGCGGGAAAGAGGCGGTCGTCTACTTCGGCGAAGAGGTCGAGGAAGCGCTGCTGGATTATATGGAAGAGCGCCGTCATCTTCCTGCCGAAGAGGGGCACGAAAACGCCCTCTTCCTCTCCCTGCAGATGAAGCGCATGTCCGTCCGCAGTGTTGAAAACCTGGTCAAAAAATATGCTAAGATCGTGACGCCGCTAAAGAAAATCACACCTCATAAACTCCGCAGCACCTACGGCACGTCCCTCTATCAGGAAACCGGCGATATCTACCTGGTAGCGGATGTCCTGGGACACTCCGACGTCAATACGACCAAAAAACATTATGCGGCGCAGAATGAAAACCGCCGCCGCAGCGCCAGGGATAAGGTCCGTCTGCGCGAGGAAACGTAGCTTCGCGACGGATATCAAACAAAACAGCTCTCCGCCTGAGAACGCAAGGACACAATATCCCGGTCATCGCTCCGGTTCGACATACATCACCGTCAGATAATTGCCTGTGTGAATGGTATCTCCGCTCAGGCGGTTCATCTGACGGAGGCAGTCGATGTATTCGGAAACGCTGAGGCCTGTCCCGGACGCATATTTCTGCGCGATCGTCCACAAAGAATCCCCGTCCTGAATCTCAATGCTCGCGTAATAAGCGGTCCTCTTCTCTCCCGCCGGCTCTTTCGCCATGGCGCTCACCATAACCGTACCGCAGAATACGAAAACAAAAATCAGAATAAACCCCGTCACAACCGCAATTCTTTTCCTGTCACAACGCTTCATCTTTCTTACCTCCCGCAGATGTCCGAACGTATGTTGCGAACAAATGTTCTCTGTGCTTTTATTATACCATCGAACAAATGTTTGTCAATGCTTTTTTTGATTTTTTTCGAACAAAGGTTTGCATTTTTTCAGGGACTGTGCTACTATAGATACAGAAAAAGAATGTATGTTCTGTTATGGAGGTAATAGGATATGGCTCAGGGAAAGATCAGCGCGAAACAGCAGGAAATTCTGGAGTACATTAAAGAAACCATATTAAAAAAAGGCTATCCGCCTGCGGTCCGGGAGATCTGCGAGGCCGTCCATCTGAAATCCACATCCTCGGTCCACTCCCATCTGGAGACGCTGGAGAAGAACGGTTATATCCGCCGCGATCCCACGAAGCCGAGAACCATCGAGATCATCGACGACTGTTTTAATCTGGGCCGCCGCGAGATCGTGAACATTCCGCTGGTCGGCACGATCGCCGCCGGGGAACCGATCCTGGCCGAACAGAACATTGAGGATTATTTTCCGATGCCCGCCGAGTTTCTGCCGAACCAGGAGACCTTTATGCTCCGCGTCAAGGGCGACAGCATGATCAACGTGGGAATCTTCGACGGCGACCAGATCATTGTGAAACAGCAGTCCACGGCCCGCAACGGAGAGATCGTGGCCGCGCTGGTCGACGATTCGGCTACGGTCAAGCGTTTTTATAAGGAAAACGGGCATTACCGTCTCCAGCCGGAAAATGACTCCATGGATCCCATCATCGTGGACCATGCGGAAGTGCTGGGCGTCGTGATCGGTCTGCTGCGCATGATGTGACCGGACGGCGTTTTCCGGAGCCGGCTGACAGGCTCAGCCTGAGGGCAGAATCCATGGATGATACCGGTTTTTCTGCGTCCTGCTGCTCCGGAACATTCGTTTTATGACAACCCCTTGATATTAGAGTAAATAAAGCCAAATAATGAAGCCGCCCTGATTTTCAAACGTCAGGGCGGTTCAATCGCGCATAGCGCACAAATGAACAACTAGGCAAAAACTCATTCTTTCATCCTTTCCCACTCTTCGTTTCCCTGCATATAATCGAAAGTTTTATCCCCGAGAGATTCCAACAGATTCCGCCTGAGGCCGGTGGAAAAATCAGGGTCTGCGGTTTTAAACGTCATATGCCGATACAGCCTGGATCTGGTAAAATCGCCGATCGTTCCGACGCTGTCCAGGATCTCCCGCATAAGCCGCAGCGTCCATGCGGCATCCTTTTCCCATACCGCGACCTCCAGTCCGTAGCAGACTTCATTGTATCTGCCCATTTCAAACACAGACGCGGCGGAGGAGGAGACTTCAACCAGCTTTTTCGCCATCGCATGATCGCCGTCTTCCATATAAAGAGCGCGCAGGTCATTGCATACCATCTGCAGGTGCTGATATCCGATGAAGATCAATTCCTCGTACGCGCGATAGGCTTCCGTCCGCTTCCCTGTTTTGCTGTTTACCAGCGCCTCCTTGCGCTTGCGTTCCGGATTCTCCAAAGAGAAATAATCCAGATACCGGGCCGCTCTTTCATAATCCTCTTTCCGGAAAAACGCGTGGAACAGCGAATCCGCCGCCTGATTGCGGATCCGTTCGTCCTCCGAGAGCAGACACCGCTCGTACCATCCGAATATCACAGGGTCATAACGGTCTTTGTCCGGAAGTTCCATCGTCATCCGTTCCGCATCCAGAATGACTGCCGCCTGCCAGATCATTTTTTCGCAATTCGGATATTCCTCGATCTTTTCCTTTACGGAACGAAATACCTTATCGAAGTCCCCGCTTTCCAGTTCCTTTTGAATCGTCAGCAGATACCGGTTGATCTCCTCGTCTGTCAATTCTTCCCGAAAAGACAGAAGCTCATCCGTGGTAATGCCGAGCAGCCTCGCAATCGGAGCAAGCAGCGCCACATCCGGCAGCGAGCTGCCTCTCTCCCATTTGTTCACCGCGGGAGCCGTTACGCCGAGACGCACAGCCATCTCCTCCTGCGTCATGCCCTTATTTTTTCTGTATTTTTTGATAACCGTTCCGATTGTCATGTTCCTCTTTCCCCTTTACTGTTTTTGAATCGATTCTGTATATAGTATAGCGGATCGGAACGCGATCGTCTATTGAGTGTGAGTTAAACATTAAGAATTATTTTTTACTGACAGTTAGAATCCGCAATGCGAACCCTCCGGGCAGCCGCCCGCCATCCCCCCCTTAATCCGGAACCAAAACCTCTCCGCTGTCCGTGATCACCGCCTCGCCGAGTTCAAACGCGGTCCGGACGACGGTCGGCTCCTCCGCGTAGATTCCCCGGTGCATCACGGCGACCGTGTCCCCCACATGCAGGACGCCGCCGGTGATATACTGGCGGACCCGCAGATCGTTCGCATAGACGGTAAATTCGATGCCGTCGTCGGGATCTTTCATCAGGACCGAATCATCGATCTTAATATAATCCTCGCCGATCTCCGTGACGACGCCGCACAGCCACTGTTCTTCCGGTTCGAGATTTTCATCTGTCTGGTGCGATAAGACGTATTCGATGATCGTTTTCGCCGCCTCCGCCCCGATCTCATAATAATAGCTGTAGTATTCGATGCCGCTCTCCAGGTAAGCGCTGCCGGAATCGCTCGTGCGCAAGGTCCAGGACCGGTGATCCGCGCCCAGCGCCTCGGACGAGACGAAAAACCGCAGCCGCCAGTCTGTTTCCCCGATCAGGGCTCTCCGCTCGTCTTCATCCGCGACCGTCTGCGCGTCCGCGTACCGCAAAAAGATCTCCCAGAGTTCGTCGCTGTCCTGCCGGCTCAGGCCGTGGCGCTCCGCTTCCAGGCTGCTTTTGCCGGAGGGACGGTAAGAAAAGAGCGTCAGATCGCAGTTCTTGGTCAGGTTCAGGCCCTCTATGAGCTCCCCCAGCGTCTGCGGCGGACAGAACTCCTCCGACGACCGGCAATAGGAATAATATTCGTCGCGGTCCGCGAACCGCACCGCTATGAACCGGCCGGGATCGACGCCGCGGATTGCATAGATCCCGCACTCGGCGGTATATTCTTTGTCTTCGTAAGAATCATAGCCTTTGGCGGACGCATCGCCCAGTTTTTCACCGACCAGTTCCGCGGAAACGCTCTGTCCCGTGGCGCCGGTCCGCGCACTGTAGCTGGTCCCGTTCCATTCGACCGAAGAAAACTGATCGTTGATGCTGCGGCAGTCCCAGGGCCAGACAGGGAGAAGATTCGGGCTCCGGGTCTGTTTGCCGGTGTTCCGCGGACGGTCGTCCACCCAGTAGAGGCCGTTTTCTGCGGACGGCGCGTGCGTGAGTCCGTTATAAAACTGCGGAAAAACGGCCAGAAGCCCCGCGAACGCCGTGCAGAAACATACGGC